>NZ_JAKSYP010000276.1:0-687 GCF_022829625.1 Methylobacterium sp. E-046
GTGCGCGAACCCATCACAATATCTGTGTCTCCAGAACTGCGAGCGTTCTTGCAAGGATGCGTCGCCACCGGCCGCTACAGCAGCGTCAGCGAGGTCGTGCGGGCCGCCCTGCGCGAGTTCGAGCGCGCCGAGATGGGTAAGGCCCCGACTGACCAGCGAGCGATGGCGGGACAGCCTTCTACTCCTGCTGGCTGCGCCTAATCCGATGTTCGGTAGCCGGGACTTCCTAGCCGGGGCGGGCGAGATGGCGACGCTGATGCGCGCCTACGACTGGACCACGACCCCGCTTGGCGAGCCCGAGGGTTGGCCGTCCGGCCTGCGCACGGCGGTGCGCCTGCTGCTCAACAGCCATCACCCCATGCATATCTTCTGGGGGGCGGAGGCGACGTTCTTCTACAACGACGGCTTCGTGCTTTCGGCGGGACCGGAGCGCCATCCCTCCGCGCTTGGCCGTCCGGCTTTCGAGAGTTGGGGCGAGATCTGGCCGGTGATCGGTTCCGAGGTCGCCAAGGTCCGCAACGGCGGCGGACATACGTGGTACGAGGACCAGCACGTCCCGATCTTGCGCCAAGGTCGCATCGAGGATGCCTACTGGACCTACGGGTTCAGCCCGATCGATGACGAGACCGCGTCCAACGGCATCGGCGGGGTAATCTCGATCCTGACCGAGACCACCAAGCGCAAGGC
>NZ_JAKSYP010000018.1:0-26994 GCF_022829625.1 Methylobacterium sp. E-046
AACAACAGATCGGCACAAGTCTCTCACGCCAAGCCCTAAAGCTTGGCCGCAAGGACAAACGCCGCCCGCGTCTCCCTTCCTCAATCCAACTTGTCAAAGAACACCCCGGAACCCCGGGGCTCATCACAGGCAAACAGAGGATCAACCGGCTACTTCGCCGGCCAGTCCCGCCGCTTGTCAGAAGATGGCTCAGCGCCCGGTCCACTTCCGCGGCCGGCGCCGATGAACCGGGGTATAGATCCACCGCTCCGACCCGTCAACAGGCTTGCTGCGGTGCGAAGCGTTTTTTCTGTCGCAGGGTCGCGACAGGCGTGTGACGCGCTGTGAAGGGATCGCTGGGCCGTCCGACGCGGGCACGTCAGTAGCCCTTCTTCACCTGCGCGAGCGCGGCCGTCAGCCCGGAGGCGATCCGGGCTCGCTCGTCGGGTCCCGCATCCCGAGCGACGAGGGCCTGCTGCCGGCGGGACACCAGCGTCAGGCGCTGGAGGCCGTACTCGTCGTCCTCCACGGTCTCGATCTTCGTCCAGAGCGGATTGAACCGCCACTCGCGCCGCTCGCCCTGATGACTGACGCGGGCGAGGAGGATTTCGATCTGCGAAATCATCACCTCTTCGAAGGAGCGCCCGCGGCGGAAGCTCACTTTCAGAGCCGCGTAGATCGCCAGCATGTCGAGGCCGAAGAAGCCGGCCACCGGCCAGAACCCCATCCGCCACGCCCAGATCGAGACGGTGAGCGAGACCGCGCAGCAGCCGGCCATCACCACCCGGAAGCCGCGCCGGCTCAAGGATTGGTGCGGCCGGATCGTCGCCGTGAAGACGGGGCGGTCGATCGTGTCCGGATCGAGCCCATACGGATGGACGGAAGGATTGCCGCTCGCCATGCGATCCATATAACGCGGCGATGCCCGCCAGAAAGACTCCCCCACCCGTGACGGATCGCGCCGCCGGCGGCCTGACGGGCCGGGGCAGACGCAGGCCCCCGTCCCGCCCGGGCGGGACGATCGAGCCCATCGTGACAGCGCGGGTGGAGACATCGCCCGCTGCGGTCGACCCCGCGACCCTGGCCGAGATCTTCCGCCGCTTCCACGCGGCGGAGCCGGAGCCGAAGGGCGAGCTCCATTACGTCAACCCGTTCACGCTCCTCGTCGCCGTCGTGCTCTCGGCCCAGGCGACCGACCGCGGCGTCAACCTCGCCACCGGCCCGCTCTTCGCCGTCGCCGACACCCCAGAGAAGATGCTGGCGCTCGGGGAGGAGCGGGTCCGCGACTACGTCCGCACGATCGGGCTGTTCAACACCAAGGCGAAGAACGTCGTGGCGCTGTCGCGCATCCTCGTGGCGGAGCACGACGGCACGGTGCCGGCGAGCCTGGAAGCACTTCAGGTCCTGCCCGGAGTCGGCGCCAAGACCGCCAGCGTCGTGCTGAACATCGCCTTCGGCGTTCCGCGGATCGCCGTCGATACCCATATCTTCCGGGTCTCGAACCGGATTCCGCTGTTCGTCGGCGCGACCACCGACAAGGTCCAGGCCGGCCTGGAGGCGATCATGCCGGAGCCCTACCGGCTGCACGCCCATCACTGGCTGATCCTGCACGGCCGCTACACCTGCAAGGCGCGCAAGCCCGAATGCCCGCGCTGCCTCATCGCCGATCTCTGCCGGTATCCGTCGAAGACGGTGGCGTGAGGGATCGCGCGACAGGTCGGTCCCGGTCGGCAAACGAGCCGCCCGGCCCGTTCCCGGCACGTGCGGACCGGCCCGCGCAATCCCGCCCCGCGGGCTAACGCGTTGTGCTGGAAGCCCGGTTCGGCTAGTTTGGCCGCCGGTCGCCGGGGCCCTCGGGCAGAGGCCGTCCGGCTGCCCGACCTCGCGTCCGGTCGCCGCGCCGCGGATTCCTCCCAATCGTCGCGCATCAGGAGCCTCGGCCCATGGACTTCCTCAAACCACGGTACACGCCTATGAACCGCCGCCGTCGCATCTACGAGGGCAAGGCGAAGGTCCTCTACGAAGGGCCGGAGCCCGGCACGCTCATCCAGCACTTCAAGGATGATGCGACGGCCTTCAACGCGAAGAAGCACGAGGTCATCGACGGCAAGGGCGTGCTGAACAACCGGATCTCCGAGTTCGTCTTCCAGCACCTCAACGACATCGGCGTGCCGACGCACTTCATCCGCCGGCTGAACATGCGCGAGCAGCTCATCCGCGAGGTCGAGATCATCCCCCTCGAGGTGGTGGTGCGCAACGTCGCGGCCGGATCCCTGGCCACCCGCCTCGGCCTGGAGGAAGGCACGCAGCTGCCGCGCTCGATCATCGAATTCTACTACAAGAACGATGCCTTGAACGACCCGATGGTCTCCGAGGAACACATCACCGCCTTCGGCTGGGCGACGCCCCAGGAGATCGACGACATCATGGCGCTGGCGATCCGCGTCAACGACTTCCTGTCCGGCCTCTTCCTCGGCGTCGGCATCCGGCTCGTCGACTTCAAGATAGAGACCGGCCGCCTCTGGGAGGGCGACATGATGCGGATCGTGGTGGCGGACGAGATCTCCCCGGATTCCTGCCGGCTCTGGGACATCAAGTCGTCGGACAAGCTCGACAAGGACCGGTTCCGCAAGGACCTCGGCGGCCTGATCGAGGCCTACACGGAGGTGGCCAAGCGACTCGGCATCATGTCGGAGAACGAGAAGGTCCAGGGCGGCGGGCCGCGCCTCGTCCAGTAGGTACCGTTCAACCGAGCGGGCGGCGCAACGCTCCCCGCCCGGCCTCCGAGAACCTCGAGCGCAGCCGCGCGTGGGTCGAGAGGTCCGGATCGAACCCGGGATGATAATGGGGGTCCTGCACCAGCAGCGACCCCCATCGCTTTTTCAGCCCCGCGATCTCGCGCTCGTGCCGGGTACGGGCCTCCGTTGACCAGCGGCGGCTCGCCGCCTCGCGGTGGTGAAGGACCGCTTCGGGGACGAGCAGCGTGCGGTAGCCGGCCGCGCTGAGGCGCAGGCAGAGATCGACGTCGTTGAAGTCGACGGCGAAGACCGCTTCGTCGAAGCCGCCGATCGCCCGGAACTTGTCCGCCTCGACGACCAAGCAGGCGGCCGTGACCGCCGAGACGGCGTGCGTGACGCGCAAGGCCGCGAGATACCCGGGGGCGTCGCCCGGGAAATGGCGATGCCCGTGGGTGACGAGGCCGCCGGTGCCGAGCACGATGCCGCCGTGCTGGATCCGCCCTTCGCCGTCGAGGAGCTTGGCGCCCACGGCCCCGACATCCGGGCGGAGGGCTTCCCGGGCCATGAGCGTGAGCCAGTCGGACCGGAATGCCTCGACGTCGTTGTTGACGAAGACCAAGAGCCTGCCGCGGGAGCGGGCCGCGGCCGCGTTGTTCATGGCGGCGAAGTTGAACGGCCCGGGACAGGACACGACGTGCCCCCTCCCCTCCCCTTCCAGGGCACGCAGATAGGCCAGGGTTTCCGGCTCGCGACTGTCGTTGTCGCAGACCAGGATCTCGATGGAAGGCCAATCGGTGCAGCGCCGAAGGCTGTCGAGGCACGGACGGAGGAGGTCGAGCCGGTCCCGGGTCGGGATGATGATGCTGGCCAGGGGAAGCGGATCGGGGAGCGGATACTCCACCCGCACGAGACCATCCGGCGTGAGGGCGACGCGGACATCGGAGCGCCCCACCCGGTCGAGATGGCCGCGCACCACCCGCCGGTGGCGGCCCGGCCTCCCCTCGCCGCCCGGCTGCGCGGAGCCCTTTCTCACCGCGCGACGGAGCGCCAGGATCCCGGGCAGGTGGCCGACGGAGCGCGCGCCGTACCGCTCGGCGATCAGAAAGGCCGCCTCGGCCGGGCCGGCCGGATCGGCCTCGGCATCCAGGGAGGTGCGCCGACAGGCCAGGATCGGGCCGAGATAGTCGAACGCGGCGAGCCGGTCGGCATCGTAGGCCGGCGGCAGCAGCGGCAGGACCGGGCCGCCCGGCCGATCCTGGACCAGCGCGTCGCCGTACACGGCGTGGAGATCGGGATCGGCCGCGAAAGCCGCGCTGATCCGCTCGGAAGCACCGGCTACGAGGTGCCCGTCGCCGATCACGCGGATGCCGGGGCCCGGTTCGTCGGCGGCGGGCGCGAAGCGGTCGAGGCTGCGGGCCGGAAGCGTGAGCCGGTGATCGATCCCGACCAGCGCCGCACCCTTCTGCCGGGCGCGCAGCCGCTTGCCGGTCAGCCGGGCCCGGAAGACCGCGGCGGCCTCGCCCGGTCGGCTGAACACGCGGCGCGCCGCCTGGACCAGCCCGCGCCAGGTTCGTCGCGCGGAGCCGAGATACAGGCCGTCCTCCGCGCCCGATCCGGGCGTCATTCGAGATCCTCGCCGAAGGTCGTGAGCGACAGGGCCGGATGATAGAACGGATCGTAGCGGATCACGTCCCGCCAGCGATCCGAGAAGCGACCGGCCTCCTGCTCGAAGCGGGCACGCTTGGCACCGACCGAGGGACCACGGCTGACGGATTCGAGATGCGCGAGGGTCGCATCCGGCGTCCAGACGGTCTTCCACCCGGCCGCGCCGAGCCGCAGGCAGAAATCGACGTCGTTGAAGTCGACTGGGAACGTCTCGGCATCGAAACCGCCCACCGCGAGGTACTTCTCGCGCGATACGGCGAGACAGGCGGCCGTGACGGCCGAGACCTCGTGCGCCACCTGCAGCCGCCCCAGATGACCCGGCGTGTCGCCCGGCCGGCGGCGCAGGATGTGGCCCGCCCGGCCGCCGAGGCCGACCACGACGCCGGCATGCTGCAGCGTGCCGTCGTCGTAGAGGAGCTTCGCACCCACGGCGCCCACCTCGGGCCGGCAGGCTTGACGGACCATGGCCTCAAGCCAGCCCGGCTCCAGCACCGCCACATCGTTGTTGAGCAGCACGACGACGGTGCCCGAAGCCGCCGCGACGCCGGCATTGACCATCGCGGCGAAGTTGAAGGGCTGCGGATCGATGCGGATACGGACGCGCGGGTCGCCGCGCAGGTCCTCGTAAAAGGACAGCACCTTCGCATCCGTCGAGCCGTTGTCGACGATGAGCAACTCGACGGGTTCGTAGGCCGTCTCGTGGAGGACGCCGCGACAGACGCGCGCGATCAGGTCGAGCCGGTCGCGCGAGGGAATCACGATACTGACCTTCGGCACCGGTTGCGGCAGCGGCCAGTCTAGCCGGATGGCGTCCCCACGAAGCGCGCACCGGACCGGAACGCCGGAGGCTCGCAGCCGCCCGTCGAGGGCGCGCGCCCGTGCAGTCCGGTCGAGGGGATCTTCCACGGTGCGGGCGAGAATGCGCGGCACGTGGACCACCGACGCGCCGGCCGCGATCGCGGCGACTTCGAGGGCGAGAAGCGCCTCCTGCTGTGGGCCGATCGCCGCCGGCCCCGACGCGGCGAGGAAGGCGCGCGATGCGAGCAGGGGGCGTCCCGCGTAGCCCGTCGCCAGGGCAAGGTCCGGGCTCCAGTCCGGCTTCAGCTGCGGCCTGCCGTCGGATCCGAGCGCATCACCGTAGGCGAGGTCAGCGCCCGAAATCGCCTGCGCCAGCAGGGCCAGCGCGTCCGGTTCAAGGACGTCGCCCGGTCGCAGCAGGCAGAGCGCGTCGGCATCAGCGACCAGCTCGACCGGCGACACAGGCCCGTTCCAGGTCCGGTGAACGGCACGCGCGTCCGGTGCGTCCGGCGGCCCGCCCTCCCAGGCGACGCAGGCGCCTACCGCGCGATGCGTCTGTGCCCGGATCCCGTAGAGCGTCGCCGCCAGGGCGATCGCGTCATCCGGCCGTGCGGGGATGAGGCAGCGGATCCGCAGGTCCGTGGGCGGGAGGCGGGCCGGCCGCGTCCGGGACGCGGCCCAGGACGGGAATTGCCCCATCGGGGTCACCGCGCAGGCGCCCCGCAGCGTGTCGCGGTAGCGCCGCTCCGAACCCCGGACTCGATCGTAAAACGCCCCCACGAAGCGCAACGGCCGGGTCAAAAGGCACTGCGCGAGCACGTCGACCTCGCGTCGTATCCCGACGCGGTTCAGGACGAAGTCGGGACCGGCGCACAGGCGGATCTCCCACGCGTCGGGGGGGATGAGTCCCAGCCAGTGCGCGACACCCTGGGACGCACCCGGGAGAACGAAGTCCTCCGGCGCGCGTTCGGGTCCGCGCAGGATCCGCAGGATCGGGCGGCGGGCCGCCAGGGGCTTACCCCCGTAGCTCAGCACGATCCAGCCGGGCCGGCAGTCCGAGAGCACGAGGCGGCGACCGAAGACCGGGTCGTCCGTCGGCTCCAGGCGGAAGCGCGTCTCGCGCCCGAGCCGGAGCCGGAATCGTCCGCGGCCGGTTGCTTCGGTCAGGGGAACCGGATCGACGAGCTGCGCCGCCGCGTCACTGGGCAGCGTCGCCTCCGCCGGCCGGAGCCTCTGCGACAGCCGGCTTCCGGCGGCGCGGCTTCGAGGCGGGCTTTGCGCCCGCAGCCTTGCTGACGCCGACGCCCACGGCGATATCGTAGTCGGTGGTCACGGCCGCCGGGACCAGTAGCTCGTCGGCGACGATGGTGGCGAAGCCCTGCGCCTCACCGGACCCGACGACCACGCTCGCACGCTCGACGCGGCTCGTGACCACCTTGCCCTCGTGACGGATCTGGAACGTGACCGGGACGTCAAACCGGCCGGGCGCGCCGGCGGGCCCCAGGAGGACGTTGACCTCGACGCCCACCTTCACGGTGATCGAACCGTCCTGACGGCGCGCGCATTCCCGGGCGAGCCGGGCGAGGGAGAACTGGGTGCGCACCGTACCACCGGCGAGAATACGCGTCGCAGCGGCGCCCTCGGCGATCTCGACGGGTGGGCAATAAGCCGGATCGAGGCTCTCGGGCTGCGACGGCGGCACCGTCGTGCCGACGAACTTGAAGAGATTGGAGAGGATATTGCCCTCCTGCGCTCGGGCCGGTGCCGCGCCCAGCGAGGCGGCCAAACCGGCGGCCAGCACGAGGCTGCGTACGGCGCCCAAGCACGCCGTCGGCCCCCCCGCTGCGTTCGAGAACGTCGCCGGAGAGTGATCCCGAATCCCGATCATCGCAGGGCTCCCGAGCGGCATCGTCATTTCAGGCTGTCGAACCCGGCCGCGAAACCTTTCATCGACAGCGGGATGCCGACGCCTTCCTCGGGCGTCTGGAACACGATGAAGGTCGCCTGCGAACCGCCCTTGAACTGCCGGACGAGGCCGTCGTCCATCACCACCTCGGCCACGCAGCCGGTGGTGAGGCAGCGCACGAATCCGGCGCGGCCGATATCGGTCTGGTCGATCTTCAGACCGAGGCCCGACGGCAGGAGCACGCCCAGCGGCGCCACGACGCGCAACAGGTAGCCGCGGTTGTCGGCCGTCTTCAGGACGATCACCACGAGGGTCAGGTTCGGGCGATCCTCGGCGGCGAGGTACTGAACCAGCGCACATTGCTCCGCCTTGGCGCCGGCCGGCGTCTCGCAGCGCAATTGCCAGTCGTCGAAGGTTTTCCGCACCGTGCCCTGGGCCGCGGCAGGCCCCGCGGGCGAGAGCGCCGCGGCGACGACGGCGAGACAGACCGGCAGCGCGACGCGCCGGGCAGCACGCCGGAAACGAACGAGCCTCGCGTGAAGCGGCACCACCGATCCCTTCGGAACGCTCCGGCCGTGGACCGGCGGGAGCCGTACAATCGGGGGTGTTCCGACCATGGGCGCCCCCGCGCTGTCAAGCGATGCGCGCGGTGTTGCCCCACAGCGCTATCCGCGCGGCATCTCCCGGCCTAGATAAGTCACGGTCAGTCCTCCAGCGCCGGATCCTGAACTCGTGATGCGCCCGTTCGCTCTCTCGGCCGCCTGTTTGATGGCCACCCTCGCGCAGGCCGGGGCCCAGTCCCTGCCGGTCGGCGAGACCACCTACGTCGAGCGCTCGCTCAACCACAGCAGCACCCTCGTGATCGAGCATCCGCCCGTGGCCGCGAACCCGTATGGCCGCCGCAACGGGCAGGCCGCGATCGCGGGCTACTGCCGGGAAGGCGGCTTGGTCCGCCGACGCGACGAGTTCGGCAACCCGGTCATCATCCGCCAGCGCGAGGTCTGCGACGGCGTCGCACCGCGCACCCTCGCGCCCGGAGAGGTCGATCCGCGGCCGAGCTGGCCGGCCGATGCCCTCACCCGCCAGCGGGTGCTGCGCGCCAAGGGCTGACGGCAGCTGACGGCAGGCCGCCTCTCGCTCACCCGTAGCGGTGCAGGCCGGCGCCGCTGCGCTTGAGCCAGGCTTCCGCGGTATCCACCGCTGGGCAGAGGTCGTGCAGGAGCGCCCAGAACCGGGGCGAGTGGTTCATCTCGCGCAGATGCGCCATCTCGTGGGCGACGAGGTAGTCGAGCACCACCGGGGGCGCCAGGATCAGCCGCCAGGAGAAGTTCAGCTCCCCGCGGGCGGTGCAGGATCCCCACCGGCTGCGGGTGTCGCGCAGGGTGATGCGGGCCGGCCGCTCGCCCAGCCGCTCCGCATAGCGTTCGACGGCCTCCAGGAGGTCGCGCCGTGCCTCCCGCACGAGGAAGTCGCGGATCCGACGCGCGACATGAGCCGGATCGCACGCCACGGAGATCGCCGCCTCCTCGCCGTCGTGCTCGATGCGCACCGCGCCGCTGCGGGTGTCGCGCAGGCGGACGCGGTGCGGCACGCCGCGCAGGGGCACGCGCGCCTCCGGCTCGAACCCGACACGCGCGGGCAGGCGCGCCAACCGCGCGGCGATCCAGGCCGAGTGAGTCGCCGCAAAGCGCTGCGCGGTGTTCACGGCGGTGCGGCTCGGAAGCGTGATCACCACCTCGCCGGTGGCGGCCGAGACCCGCAGCGTGATGCGGCGCGCGGTCGGGCGGCGGCGAAGCGCGACGCGGAAACTCGAGCCCTCGTGCTGGACCTCGAGGTGGTCTGGATCAGGGCGACGCAGGAGCGCGAGGATCATGCCGAACTTCTAGCTAAGCTGACAGCGGCGCTCCAGATCCCGATCCGCGGAATCCGCACACGGCGGCGGCGGGCCCCCTGAGGGCATTCGCGGGCGGATGAAGCCGGCGATGAAACGTCCGCCAGGCGGGAAAATCGCCTCACGTCCAGCGGGTGACCATGCCGTCCGCGCCCGATTCCGACCAGACCGGGGAGACCAATTCGCTGTCGCCTCGCGACGGTCGAACGAGGCGGTGCGCGATCACGATCGCCCCGACCGCGATCAGGGCGCCCGCGCCGACATCGATGAAGTAGTGACCACCGTCGATCGGTGTCGCGGCGACCAGCATCGCGTTCAGGGCGAGGCCGGGCCAGCGCGTGACGCGGCATATCCATAGATAGCGGGCGAACAGAACGCCGAGCGCCGCGTGGAAGCTCGGGAAGGTGATGATGCCCTCGAGCTGATCGAGGGAAATGCTGCGGAGCGTGCCGTCGCGCAGACCGGTCAGGTGCGAGAAGTGAAGGTAGGCGGCGGAACCGTTCGCGCCGGGGAAATCCTCGGGCCGCAACTGGAGATGCACGAACACCTCCGCCGCGGGCATGAAGGCTGAGATCAGCACCGTGGTCAGGCCCGCGAGCATGAAGGCCAGCACGAACTCCGGGACGGCACGCAGATGCCCGCCGAGTCCGAGCACGATGACCACCACGATCAGCTGGGTCATCAGGCTCTGATAGGCCAGAGACAGGGCGAAGCCGATCCACGGATGGTCGTTGAAGCCGTTCAGGTAGGCCAGCCAGTCGAGACCGAGGGATTGGTCGACGGCCCGGAAAGTCCCATCCCAGAGCGGGCCCCCCGTTGCCGCCACCGCGTAGGACAGGAGAGCCGCGCAGGCGCTGAAGGCGATGACCTGCGCGAGGCTCGACAGGCTGACCGCGAAGCGCGGTTCGAGACGCCGCGTGCTGTAGAACGTCGCCAGGCCCTCGAGGCCCGCACAAGTCAGAGCGGGGAGGACCGCGCCTGCGGCATCGAGCGCAACGCCCGCCGCCCGCATCCAGGCGGCGGTGAGGACGGCCACGGTCAGGATCAGCAACCAGAGGCGCGCCCGCACGGGATGAAAGTCGGCCGGCATGATCAGCACCCGTCGTAGGCTCGTGCTTCGCGTGATCGGTCGGGGCAGCACGCGCGCCGGCCTGGGGACACATCCAGGGAGACGGTGTCTTCACGGCCGGCCGTCGGGCCACCCTCGGCTCGGGGCCTCAGCCCGAACGGCGGGACCGCCCCCGGGGACTCACCTGGGCAGACCCGGCGCGCCTCCGCGACCCGCGTCCTAGCCGGCGATGGCCCGGATCCAGAGCTCGGTCTCGGGCAGCACGAGAAGGGCCGCGCCGGCGAGGGCAATGCCGTAGGGCACCCCGGTCTTGGCGTCGTGCAGATGCAGGGCGAAGGGCATGCGCGCGATCCGGTGAGGCAGGGGGTGCGATCGCGCGAACAAGATCGCGAGGGTCAAGGCCCCGCCGAAGATCGAGGCCACCAGCAGGTAGTCTCCGAGCCCGTCCAGGCCGAGCCACAGGGCCGTTGCGGCCGCCAGCTTGGCATCGCCCCCGCCGATGACGCCGAAGGCGAACAGCGTGAAGGTGACCGCGAGGACCGCCGCCCCCGCACCGAGGTGGTAGCCGATCTCGGCCCAGCTCATCGGACCGGTCGCGGCGACGATCACGAACCCTGCCACGAGTGCCAGGGAGATCCGGTTCGGGATCAGCATCGTCAGGAGGTCGCTCGCCGCGGCGTAGGCCATCAGGAACGGGAACAGGATCAGCAACCCGAAGCTCGCGACGCCGAGGCTCGTCAATCCTGAGCTTGCCATTGCCGAGCCGACCATGTTCGGGCCTAACCTGCCGTTGCGGGATCCTGCGAGTCTGACACCGGGTTGCGCCCCTCCGAAGGGGCGGTCCATGTCCCGGCTAACGGCCGTGCCGGCCGGTCGAGGCTCCCCGTCCGCTCGGTGCGGACGGAGAGGCCTCAGACCTGCCGCAGATCGTGGCCGTCAGAACGCAATCAGTTCAGGTTGTTGGAGATCTGGGTGAACTTGGCGGTGAGGCTGGTGCCGACAGTCTTGAGCGTCGCGATGATGGCGACGGCGATCAAGGCAGCGATCATGCCGTACTCGATGGCGGTGGCGCCGGACTCGTCAGAGGCAAAACGCTTGAACAGGGTCTTCATGAGGAGCGATCCTTCGATCAACACAGTGCAGCTAAACTTGCTCAATGACCGATGAGGAGTTTCAGGTCTCGATCGGCGGCATGCACAGACTGCCTATTACGCCTTGAAAATCGGTTAAATCGAACTTGGATCGCTGCCCCGGGTCGGCCGGCTGCCCGCTTGGTGAAAGTTGCGTTTCGACGATGCATGTCGGGCGGGTGGCGCCCGCCCGCTTAGCGCTTCCTTCACCGTTCCGGCGTATGCCCCGGTGCGGAGCGGTGTTCCGTGCACCCTCCGCCTCCCCTCGAGGATCTCCGATGCGCCGCACCTTGTCGAAGGCGGGCCGAGCCGGCCTCATCCTCCTGCTGATGGGCGCCACGGCGGCTGCCGGCCAGCCCGAGTCCCTGCCGGTGGTGACCATCTTGGTCGACAATGCCAAGATCATTCGCCTGCCGGAACGGACGTCGACCGTCATCGTCGGCAATCCCATCATCGCCGAGGTGACGCCGCAGAAGAACGGCGTACTCGTACTCACCGGCAAGAGCTTCGGCTCGACCAATCTCATCGCCCTGGACAATGCCGGAGCGATGGTCGCCGAGACGATGATCCGGGTCGAGGCATCCCGGGACTCGACCATCACGGTACAGCGCGGCCTCGACCGGGAGTCTTTCTCGTGCACGCCGAACTGCCAGCCGGCGGTGCAGCTGGGCGACTCGGCGAAGTATTTCGGTGACACGAGCGGCCAGGCCGATGCCCGCCGCAAGCTCGCCACGAGCGGCTCCGGGCCGATGTCGGCTGGGGAACGCTGACACGCGCACCCGCGACAGGGCGCCCGTCCTGAGGCAGGATCTCCCGACGCGCCGCGGCACCAAAGCCCGGCGGCCTCGTCGCAGGGAGTGATCCAAGCCGATGACTGCCATCACGCGCGACCCCGCGCCGCCGAGCGTCGATGCCGATTTGCTGGCGGCATTCCGCGCTGTGCCGACCGCGACGATCAGCGATTGCCTCGACCGCATGCCGGTCCTCTCCGGCCTGCGCGCGTTCCATCGGCGCGGAGGTCTTCTCGGAACCGCCATCACCGTACGGGTACGCGCGGGCGACAATCTCGCCATCCACCAGGCCTTGGAGGAGGTCCGCCCCGGCGACGTGATCGTCGTCGACGGCGCAGGCGACACGTCTCGGGCGCTCGTCGGCGACATCATGAAGGCGATCGCCGAGAGCCGGGGCGTGGCAGGCTTCGTGATCGACGGCGCCGTGCGCGACACCGACGCCTTCGCGGACGCCGACTTCCCCTGCTACGCCCGGGCGGCGACGCCGCGGGGTCCCTTCAAGTCCGGCCCGGGCGCGATCAACGTGCCGGTCTGCGTCGGCGGCTGGACGGTGAACCCGGGCGACGTGGTCGTCGGCGATTCGGACGGCGTCGTGACCTTCGCGCCCGATATTGCCCCCCGGCTGCTGGAAGCCGTGCGCGCGCAGACTGCCCGCGAGACGGAGGTGCTCGCGCAGATCCGGGCCGGTCGCTACGACGGCCGCTACGCGCGGGTCACGACGGGTTGAGGGAACTCGGCACAGCTGCAGCCGGGAGTTGACGGGCGCGCCCGTGCCCGCGCAGCCGCATCGCGATCGTCGCCGCGCGCAGCCTTGCGGAGTGGCGCGCCGCGGTGGACGATGGGGCATGGACTCGACCCCCCTCACCTACGCGATCGGCGATATCCACGGCTGCGCAATCCTGCTCGACAGGCTGCTGGATCAGATCGCCGCCCATGCGGGGGATCGCCCTCACAAGCTCGTGTTCCTGGGCGACTACATCGACCGGGGCCCCGACAGCGCCGCGGTGCTGCGCACGGTCAGCCGCCTCAACTGGGCCGAGCCGGACCGCGTGACCTGCCTGATGGGCAATCACGAGCGCATGCTGCTGGACGCGATCCAGACCCCCTCGGCCGCCGCGCACTGGATGTACAACGGCGGCGAAGCCACGATGGATTCGTTCGGCGCGCGGGACATCGCCGGCATCCCCCGGGATACCCTCGACTGGATCGAGGCCCTGCCGACGCTGCACGGGGATCACGCCCGCTGGTACGTGCATGCCGGCCTGCGACCCGGCACGGAGGCGCACGCGTCGGATCCGCACGACCGCCTCTGGATCCGCGAGCCGTTCCTGGAGGGGGAGCACGATTTCGGCCGGCACGTGGTCCACGGCCACACGCCGCAGCGGAGCGGCCGCCCGGAACTGTGCCGGTTCCGCACCAACCTCGACACCGCCGCAGTCTACGGCGGCGCGCTCACCGCCGGCGTCTTCTCGGACGCGGAGGGCCCCCCGATGGAATTCCTGCAGGTCCGGGCGCGCTGAGGCTCAGCCACGCCGCGCAGGCACCCATGCGCACAGGATCCCGGCGAGCCAGCCGCCCATCAGGGCGAACCCGCCGGACGGCGCCGCCATCGGGAAGAGCGGCTGCTGGAGCCACGTGCGCGCCGAGAGGTCGCCGCAGAACAGGATCAGCCCGAGCACCAGCAGCCCCGCCGCAACGCGGGCCAGATTGCTCCGGGCGAAACCCGCGGTTCCGAGGCCGACCAGGGCCAGGATGGCGGGGGCATGGAACAGCAGGAACTGCGCCGCCGTCTTGAGCGAATCCGCGCCGGGAACATGCGCGGCGGCCGCGCTCAGCGCGACGCCGAGCAGCCCGGCAAGGCAGGCGAGCGCCGCGAGCGCGCGGTCGACGCCGGAAACCCTCACGCGCCGCGCTCCACCAGGAGCTTGGCGATCGCCGCCCGCAGCTCCGGCACGCCGCTGTCGTCACGGCTCGAGGTCAGGATCACCTGCGGAAAGGCAGCCGGGCGCTTGGCGAGACCCGCCTCGATCCCGGCGATGCGGCTCGCGACCTCGCCCTTCTTGAGGGAATCGCCCTTGGTGAGCACCACCTGATAGCTGACCGCCGCCTTGTCGAGACCGTCGAGCACGTCGGTGTCGATCGACTTGAAGCCGTGGCGGGCGTCGATCAGCATGAACACCCGGGCGAGACTGGAACGCCCCTTGAGGTAGGCATGGATCAGCCGGGTCCAGGCCTCGACCTTCGCCTTCTCGACGGCGGCGTAGCCGTAGCCCGGCATGTCGACGAGCGACAGGCGCTCGCCGATCCGGAAGAAGTTGAGCTGCTGCGTCCGACCCGGCGTGTGCGAGGTTCGCGCCAGGGTGTTGCGGCCCGTGAGGGCATTGATCAGGCTCGACTTGCCGACGTTCGAGCGGCCCGCGAAGGCGATCTCGACGCCCTCCATGGGCGGCAGGCGGTCAAGGGTCTGGGCGGCCGCGTAGAAATCCGCGGCGCCGGCGAACAGGAGACGGCCGGCCTCCACGAGGCCGGCCGCGTCATCGTCGTTCTCTGTCACGGCAATCCCGCCCGTCAGCTCTTCGTGGCAGCTGCCTTGGTGCCGCTGCCGCGCCGGAACGTGGTGCGCAGGTTGTCCCACAGCTCCACCTTCACGCCGTTGCGCCGCATGATGACGTATTGCTGGATCACCGACAGCGTGTTGTTCCAGGCCCAGTAGATCACGAGGCCCGCCGGGAACGAGCCCAGCATGAAGGTGAACACGATCGGCATGAAGGTGAAGATCTGCGCCTGGACCGGGTCCGGCGGCGCGGGGTTCATCTTCATCTGCACGAACATGGTCACGCCCATGATCAGCGGCCACACGCCCAGATGGACGAAGTCGGGCGCCGGGAAGGGCAGCAGGCCGAACAGGTTGACGACACTCGTCGGATCGGGCGCCGCCAGATCGTGGATCCAGCCGAAGAACGGCGCGTGGCGCATCTCGATGGTGATGAACAGCACCTTGTAGAGCGCGAAGAAGACCGGGATCTGGATCAGGACCGGCCAGCAGCCGGCGACCGGATTGATCTTCTCCTTCTTGTACAGCTCCATCGTGGCCTGCTGCGCCTTCAGGCGGTCATCCTTGTAGCGCTCGCGGATGGCGGCCATCTCGGGCTGCACGGCCTTCATCTTGGCCATGGACACGTACGACCGGTTGGCGATCGGCAGGAACAGCAGCTTCAGGCAGAAGGTGACGACCAGGATCGAGACGCCGAAATTGCCGAACAGGTGGTAGAAGAAGTCCAGTGCCCGGAACATCGGCTTGGTGATGAAGAAGAACCAGCCCCAATCGATCATCAGATCGAAGTGCTTGATGCCGAGGTCCTTCTCGTAGTTGTTGATCAGGTTCACTTCCTTGGCGCCGGCGAACAGCCGCTGGGTCGCGGTGGCCGAGGCGCCGGCCGCGAGGTTCACGGCGTCGCCGCGCACGCTCGCCTGGTAGACGTTGGTGGTGCCGTCGGTCCGGTCGGTGAAGGCGCCCGTGTAGGGCGTGTCCTGATCGGGGATCGCCGCCGCCGCCCAGTACTTGTCGGTGATGCCGACGAAGCCGCCGGTCACGCCGGTCCAGGCCTTCCCCTTGGTGCTGGCGCCCCCGTAGGCGCCCTCCTTGGCGAGCTTGTCGTAGGTGAATTCCTGCAATCCATCGTTGCCGAGGTAGCCGATCATGCCCTCGTGCAGGACGTAGTAGCCCTGGGTGTGCGGCTTACCCCAGCGGGAGACGAGGCTGTAGGGATAGAGCGTCAGGGCACCCGAGCCCTTGTTCTCGACCTCGTCACGGACGGTGAACATGTACTTGTCGTCGACCGCGATCACGCGATTGAAGACGAGTCCGGCACCGTTGTCCCAGGTGAGGGTCACGGGCTTGCCGGGCGACAGGGTCGCGCCCTCGCCGGTCCAGAGCGTGTCGTTGTTGGGCAGCGGCCCGGCGTTGGCGCCGACCCAGCCGAACTCGGCGTAGTAGGGCGTCTCGCTGCCGGCCGGCGAGAACAGCACGATCTCCGGGCTCTTCGGATCCACGGTCTCGTGGTAGCCCTTGAGCGACACGTCGTCGACGCGGCCACCCTTCAAGGCGATCGAGCCGGTGAGCGCCGGCGTATCGATGCGGATGCGCGGCGAGCGCGCGAGGGCCGCCTCGCGGGAGACCGGGCCGGCCTGTCCCGGTACGGTGCCGGGCGCGGGAGCGGCCGGCCCGCCTTCCTTGGGCGACGGGGACGGCACGCCGTCCGGCGTCACCCCCGGGGGCTGCTGTTGCTGCTGCGCGGCCTTGTTCTGCGCTTCGATCTGGCGCTGCTGCTCCATGCGCGGGCCGGCCACGAAGTACTGCCAGCCGAGCAGCACCAGCAGCGACAGGCCGATGGCCACGAACATGTTCGTCTTGTCATTGCCCATCAGGGACACCGCCGCACGCGTTCGGAGTGGCATCAGGCGCGGCACCGGCCCGGTCGGACCCGCGCGCGCCTGTGATTCGGGAATCTCTGTCGCGCCCGTGCGACGAAGCCATGTCGGCCTCGCCGGACGGGGCGGGCTGCCCGGAAGCTGCGCCCGCCTCGCGCGGAGGAGATAGGGTCGTCGGAGGAGGTGTGGTCTTGGACCGCCGGCCGCCAGACCGCCCGGCGGTTCGATCGCCCCGGGCGCTGCCGGACGGCCTGGGGGCGGCCGGACGCGTCACCACGGACAATGCGCGGCGCAGGTCGTCCGCCAAGATCTCGAAAGCGGCGTCCAGCGCCGGGCGACGGGCGATCAGCACGATATCGGCCGGCAGGCTCGCGAGCGCATCGGGAATGTCAGCGGCGACCAACGTGACGGCCGCGCGCAAGCGACGCCGGATGCGGTTGCGCTCTGGCGCCTGACCGACCCGCTTGGTGATGGTGAAGCCGAGCCGAAGGCCCGGACCACCGCTCGGGTCCCGCAGGCGACCCTGCGCGGTCAGGCGGTCCGTATGGAATCGGCGCCCCTCGGCCGCCGCCAGGAAATCGGGTCGCTTCCTGAGCCGCTCGATCGTCGCCATCGATGGTTCGATCCCGGCCAATCCATGCCCCGCCGCGCGGCGGCCTCATCGGCACCGCGCCCGCGGGGGTGAAGTCGGCCTCAGGCCGACAGGCGCTTGCGGCCGTGGGCGCGACGGCGCGCGATCACCTTGCGGCCACCGGCGGTGGCCATGCGCGCACGGAAGCCGTGGCGGCGCTTACGGACGAGCTTGCTCGGCTGGTAGGTTCTCTTCATGGCCCAGAGCCTTCAAAGGTCGAGGCGCGCTCGCGGGCGGCTGATGCCGCACCCGACCTTCACGCGTCCTTGGTTGTCTGCAAACACGAAGGGCGCCCATGCGGGGCGCCACGTCGCGAGTGGCGGGCTTATGGCGGATGGGTCCCGCGAAGTCAACGTTTCGACGGTCTCAATGTCCCTCGAACTGCATGAGCGCGCGCACCTCGACGCCCATGTCGCGCAGGCGCTGCGCCCCGCCGATCTCGGGCAGGTCGATGACGAAGCAGGCGGCCACGATCTCGGCGCCGATCTTCTGCAGCAGGTTCACGGCCGCGGTGGCGGTGCCGCCGGTGGCGATCAGGTCGTCGACCAGCAGAACCTTGTCGCCGGGCCGGACCGCATCGACGTGGATCTCGATCTCGTCGGTACCGTATTCGAGGGCGTAGGCCATCGAGACGGTCGTGTGGGGCAGCTTGCCCTTCTTGCGGATCGGCACGAAGCCGCAGGACAGCTGGTGGGCGATGGCCCCGCCCAGGATGAAGCCCCGCGCCTCGATGCCGGCCACTTGTTGGATCTGGCCGCCGGCATAGGGATGCACCAGCGCGTCGACCGCCCGGCGGAACGCCCGCGGGTCGCTCAGCAGCGTGGTGATGTCGCGGAAGATGATGCCGGGCTTCGGGTAATCGGGAATCGAGCGGATCGACTCCTTCAGCGCGACGTGGCGGCGGGCTTCCATGCGTACAGGCCTTCCCGTGGAGGACGGGCGCTTAAAGCAGAAGCCCGGCGCTCTGACCAGTTCGCGGCGGCTCAGGCCGCCTGCACCTTCTTGAGGATGCCGACGAGCTCCCGGTGCAGCCCCTCGTTGCCGCAGGCCACCGAGCGGGGAGCCAGCGGCTCGGCCGCGCCGTCCGCCGAGGTCACGAAGCCGCCCGCCTCGCGCACCAGGATCACGCCGGCGGCGAAATCGTAGGTCTGGAGGTCGCGCTCCCAGTAGGCGTCGAGTCGTCCGCAGGCGACGTAGGCCATGTCGAGGGCCGCAGAGCCCATCCGGCGGGTGCCGCCGGCCACCGCCATCACGGCACCGAGTTCGCGCAGCAGGCGTGGATGGCTGCCGCGACCGAGATAGGGCGTGCCGTAGCCCACGAGCGCGTCGGCCATGTCTTGACGGCCCGAGACGCGCAGCCGCCGGTTGTTGAGGTAGGCGCCCTTGCCACGTTCGGCGACGAACAGTTCATCCTTGATCGGATCGAAGATCACCCCGGCCACGATCTGGCCCTCGCGCTCAAGCCCCACGGAGACCGCGAAATGCGGCACGCCGTGCAGGAAGTTCGAGGTGCCGTCGAGGGGATCGACGTGCCAGGTATGGCTCTTGTCGGAGCCCTCGATGATCCCGTTCTCCTCCAGCACGAGGCTGTAGCCCGGACGCGCCTTCATCAGGGCGTCGCGCACCACCTCCTCGGCCTTGCGGTCGGCGGCCGAGACGAAGTCCCCGGGACCCTTCCGCGAGACCTGGAGATTCTCGACCTCGCCGAAGTCGCGGCGCAGGCCGCGGGCGGCCTTGCGCACGGCATCGACCATCACGGTCATGAGCGGGGAGGAGATCATGGTCGGACTTTTCGCAGGACAGGGTTGGCGCCGTGGTTACAGGCCTGCGCCGGAAAAGACGAGACGGGCACGGGACATGGGAGCGGTGCGCGTGGCCCTCGCACCGCAACGGCGCTCGGCCAAACGCCTGGCGTGGCTGGGCGATGAACCCTCCGCCCTCGCTCCGCGCGAAGACGGCCGGGTTTCCGACGGCCCGTCGCGGGACCCTACTCCGCCGCCTCGACGAACACCGTTCCGGCCCGGGGCAGGTCCAGCGCCTGCCAAGTCTCGGAGAGGGCCGCGGCGAGCCTAGCGATGTGCCCGGCATCGTGGAACGGCGAGGGCGTGATCCGCAGGCGCTCGGTGCCGCGCGGCACGGTCGGGTAGTTGATCGGCTGGATGTAGATGGCGTGGTGCTCCAGCAGGTGGTCGGCGGCCGCCTTGCACAGCTCGGCATCGCCGACCATCACCGGCACGATGTGGGTTTCCGTATCCAGGACCGGCAGGCCCGCTTCCGTCAGCGCCGCCTTGGTGGCCGCCGCCTGCCGCTGGTGCGCCGCCCGCTCGACGCCGGAGCGCTTGAGGTAGCGCACCGAGGCGCGGGCGGCAGCCGCCACCGCGGGCGGCAGGGCCGTCGTGAAGATGAAACCCGGCGCGAAGCTGCGCACCGCGTCGCAGATCGCCGCCGAGGCGGTGATGTAGCCGCCGACGCAGCCGAAGCCTTTGGCGAGCGTCCCCTCGATCACGTCGACCCGGTGCATCACCCCGTCGCGCTCGGCGATGCCGCCGCCCCGCGCGCCGTAGAGGCCGACGGCATGGACCTCGTCCAGGTAGGTCATGGCCCCGTAGCGGTCGGCGAGGTCGCAGATCGCGCCGATCGGCGCCACGTCGCCGTCCATCGAGTAGACAGACTCGAATACGATCAGCTTCGGCCGGTCGCCGGCCTCCTGAAGCAGCTCCTCCAAGTGCCGGAGGTCGTTGTGCCGGAAGATCTTCTTCGCGCAGCCCGAATGGCGCACGCCCTCGATCATCGAGTTGTGATTGAAGGCGTCGGACAGGATCAGGCAATCCGGGATCAGCTTGGCGATCGTCGAGATGCCGGCTTGGTTCGACACGTAGCCCGAGGTGAAGACGAGGCCGGCTTCCTTGCCGTGCAGGTCGGCGAGCTCGCGCTCCAGATCGACGAGCGGCGAGTTGTTGCCGGCGATGTTGCGGGTGCCGCCCGCGCCGACGCCGCAGCGGGCGACGGTCTCCGTCATGGCGGCCACCACCTCCTTGTGCTGGCCCATGCCGAGATAGTCGTTGGAACACCACACGGTGATCTCGGCGGTCTTGCCGTCCGGCTGGCGCCACTTCGCCGTGGGGAAGCGCCCGGAGATGCGCTCGATATCGGCGAAGACGCGGTAGCGGCGCTCGCCGTGCAGCTGGTCGAGGGCGCCGCGGAAGTAGCGCTCGTAGCCAGAACCGGCGCGCGTCGATCCCGCTTGGGCGAGCATCGTGCTGGGCATCCGGGTGACGGTCATCGAGCGTCCTTCGCGTGTTCGGCCGTGCGGGTGGCGCCCGTCTGGCACCGATGTCCCGCGATCGAGGTCCGGCCTCGGTCCTAGTCCTTCGCGTGAGAGCCGGAAGATACGCGCGGATCTGGAACTGGTTCAAGGTAAGGTTCTGGCATCGCTGCGTTGCATCCGTTGAGAGGCCTGGAAAAAGCCGCTAGCGTCATGGCTCCCGACCGGCCCGAACGCCTCTGCAGGTCTTGCCGCCCCCCATGCATCGACCATCGCGAACAGGCAGGCGCGGCGCTTTGGCCGCAGGCGGGCGCTCCACGACTGTCCGGCGACGAAGGGTCGCGCGGTGACGGAGGCGAAAGACCAGCGCGCGGCCCGGTTGAAGGCCGCGCTCCGCGAGAATCTGCGCCGGCGCAAGGCTCAGGGCCGCCGGCGCGCGGAGGATCAGACGCCGGACGCGGATCCGTCCCGCGAAAAAGGAGCCGGTCAGGGCGGTCCTGATTCCGACAAATCCGGTCTATAGGCGACGGCCAAGCCTGGGGGCGACGGCGCCCGCGAGCAATACGGCCGCGCGCCCCGGGGTGCGCCGCCCGAGGATACAACATGGACCGCATCCACATCACCGGCGGCACCCCGCTCAACGGCGTGATACCGATCTCCGGCGCCAAGAACGCGGCGCTGCCGCTGATGATCGCCAGCCTGCTCACCGGCGAGACGCTCGAACTGATCAACGTGCCGCGGCTCGCCGATATCGCCGCGCTGACCCGGATCCTCGGGAACCACGGCGTCGACCACATGGTGGTGGGCAAGCGCCCCGGTCAGACCACCGAGACCGGGCAGACCATCCGGCTCACCGCCTCCAACGTGATCGACACCACCGCGCCGTACGACCTCGTCTCGACCATGCGGGCGAGCTTCTGGGTGATCGCGCCGCTGCTCGCCCGGTTCGGCGAGGCCAAGGTCTCCCTGCCCGGCGGCTGCGCCATCGGCACCCGGCCGGTGGACCTGCTGATCATGGCCCTGGAGCGGCTCGGGGCCGAGATCGAGATCGACGCCGGCTACGTGGTGGCCCGCACCAAGAACGGCCTGCGCGGCGCCGAGATCGCCTTCCCGAAGGTGACGGTCGGCGGCACGCACGTGGCGCTGATGGCCGCCGCCCTCGCGTACGGGACGACGGTGATCGAGAACGCCGCCCGCGAGCCGGAGGTGGTCGACCTCGCCGAGTGCCTGAACAAAATGGGCGCCAAGATCCGCGGCGCCGGCACCCCGCGCATCGAGATCGAGGGCGTGGCCCGGCTGAACGGCGCCCGCCACGCGGTGCTCCCGGACCGGATCGAGACCGGCACCTACGCCATGGCGGTGGCGATGGCGGGCGGCGACGTGGTCCTCAAGGACACCCGGGCGGAGCTGCTGCACTCGGCCCTCGACGTCCTGTCGACCACCGGCGCCGAGATCACCCAGGTCGAGGGCGGGATCCGCGTGCGGCGCAACGGCGCCGGCATCGCGGCGGTGGATGTCACCACCGATCCGTTCCCGGGCTTCCCCACCGACCTGCAGGCGCAGTTCATGGCGCTGATGACGCTGGCCAAGGGTCAGTCGCACATCCGCGAGACGATCTTCGAGAACCGGTTCATGCACGTGCAGGAGCTGGCGCGCCTCGGCGCGAAGATCAGGCTGGAGGGCGACCTCGCCATCGTCGAGGGCGTGGACCGGCTCAAGGGCGCGCCCGTGATGGCCACCGACCTGCGCGCCTCCGTCTCCCTGGTGATCGCGGGTCTGGCCGCCGAGGGCGAGACCCAGATCAACCGGGTCTACCACCTCGATCGCGGCTTCGAGGCGCTCGAGGCCAAGCTCGACCGCTGCGGCGCGCAGATCGAGCGCGTCCGGGCCTGAGCGGCCGGCGGGTGGCCCGGACGACCGGTGGAGTCCGGGCCGCCGTCGTCCAGCCGTGATCGCCGTCCGCGCGCGGCCGACGCGGACGACCCGGATCCCGATCCCAGGGGCGGACCTGTTCGGCGCGCCGGTATGCGCCCACCAGGATCAGCCCGGACGGCACGCACGCGTTCTGACGCTCCCGGATGCCGGCGTGCTCGATCTTCGGGTCGAGCCCGCGGGGCCGCCCGGATGCGGCCGCCGAGGCGGGCCACGCCCGGACGATCATGCGCGACGATCGACGCGCTCAGTCCTCGATCCGCCCGCGCTTGTAGCCGAAGCCGGGGATCTCGCAGCTGCAGGGCGCGTCGGGCGGAGCGGCGCGGGTCAGGCACGTGCCGCGGGCGGTCACGCAGACACTGTCGCTTCGCTGACGGTCGCCCTCGCCACGCCAGCGCGGCGGCGGCCGGTCATCCCCGTCCGCGAAGGGCGGCGGAGGTGGCGGGAGAGGCCGCCAACCGTAGCCGTCATCCGCCGGCGCGGGCGGGGGGCGACCACCAGGCGGCGGATCGTAGGCATCCCGCTCCGGCCCGGGACGGCCACAGATGTAGGAACCCGCCCCCGGGCCGACCTGCGCGTCCACGGGCGCAGCCGCCAGCATCGCCAGAACCGTTAGAACCGCCTGCTTCGTGTGTTGGGACATCCTCGATCCTGCCTCGACCTTGCCCCCGCCGCTTCTATGCGGCGGCGCTGGGCCGAGCCTGGAGCGTGCCCGGAGCGCGCCCGGAGCCTGTCCGACAAGAGGATCCCCCGGTCTGCCGTTGCCCGAACGGGGCCGCGCCGCTACCTACGCCCTGCCGCGGGGCCCCTCGCCGCCCCGCGCCCCGTATTCCCGAGGATCCACTGCATGGAGCTGCTCAGGCTCGCCGCCCTCGACATCGAGGACCTGACCGTGATCTCAGCCCACCTGCAGGACGCGATTGTGCGGCCCGAGGACCTGACCTACCTGGCCGGCGAGCAGCGCTTCCTCATGGCCGCGCGGCGCTTCGACTGGACGCCGGAGGCCCCGCCCCGGCGGCGGCTCACCGGCCTGCATGTCGAGCGCGTCCTGGGGGTGAAGAGCCGCGGGCTGACGCCGGGTGACACCACGCCCATGAGCCTGCTCGCCCTCACCTTCGAGCCGACGGATGCGCCCTCCGGGTATATCGACTTCGTCTTCTCCGGCGGCGCAGCCCTCCGGCTCGAGGTCGAGTGCATCGAGGTGCGGATGAAGGATCTGGGCCCGGTCTGGGAGTCGGCGACCCGCCCCGGCCACGACATGGACACCGACACGGTCGCCGGCCCGGCGGCCTGACGCGAGACAGAAGGCTTCCCGATGGTCCGGCTCGACAGCAGCGATCCGAATTTTGCCGCCGACTTCGCACGCCTGCTCACGGTCAAGCGCGAGATCGCCGAGGACGTGGATGAGGCGGTGCGCGGCATCATCGCCGACGTCGTTGCCCGCGGCGACGCCGCCCTGGTGGCGTTCACGCAGCGCTTCGACCGGCTCGGCGCCGACTTCTCCGCGGCGCAGCTCCGGGTCAGCGACGCGGAGATCGCCGCGGCGGTGAACGCCTGCCCGCCCGATTCCCTGGAGGCCCTGCGCCTCGCCGCCGAGCGGATCGAAGCCTTCCACCGAGCCCAGCGTCCGACGGATCACCGGGCCACCGACGCCCTCGGGGTCACCGCCGGCTGGCGCTGGACGGCGCTGGAATCGGTCGGCCTCTACGTTCCGGGCGGCACCGCCAGCTATCCCTCCTCGGTGCTGATGAACGCGCTCCCGGCCCGCGTCGCCGGGGTTCCGCGTGTCGTCATGGTGGTGCCCACCCCAGACGGCCAGATGAACCCGCTGGTCCTGGCCGCCGCGCAGCTCGCGGGCGTGCACGAGGTCTATCGCGTGGGCGGCGCCCAGGCCGTGGCGGCGCTGGCCTACGGCACGGACACGATCGCGCCGGTGGCCAAGATCGTGGGTCCCGGCAATGCCTGGGTGGCGGCGGCCAAGCGCCGGGTCTTCGGGCAGGTCGGGATCGACATGATCGCGGGCCCCTCGGAGGTGCTGATCCTGGCCGACGGCCATGCCAACCCGGACTGGATCGCCGCCGATCTCCTGGCCCAGGCGGAGCACGACGTGGCAGCCCAGGCGATCCTGATCACCGACAGCGCCGAGCTGGCGGGCGCCGCCGAGAGCGCGGTGGAGCGCGCCCTCACTACCCTTCCGCGCCAGGAGATCGCCCGGGCGAGCTGGCGGGATTACGGCGCCATCGTGCAGGTGCGGACCCTCGACGAGGCGGTGCCGCTGGTCGACCGCCTCGCCCCCGAGCACTTGGAGATCGAGACGGAGGACGCGGAGGCGCTCGCCGGCAAGGTGCGCAATGCCGGGGCGATCTTCCTCGGCTCGCACACGCCCGAGGCGATCGGAGACTACGTGGGCGGTCCCAATCACGTCCTGCCCACCGCCCGGTCCGCCCGGTTTTCCTCCGGGCTCGGGGTGCTCGATTTCATGAAACGGACGACGATTCTCGCCTGCACGCCGGAGAGCTTGCGGGCGCTCGGTCCGGCGGCGATAAACCTCGGCCGGTCCGAGGGCTTGGAGGGGCACGCCCGCTCCGTCGCGATCCGGTTGAACCTGTGAGGTTTTGGGGATGGCGGAGAAGCAGCGCGGGCCGAACCGCCTCGCGAAGGTGAGCCTGGACGAGGCGTCCATCGCCCGCGGCAATCCGGATCAGGAGCACGAGCGGGCGATCGCCCTGTTCGACATCCTGGAGGACAATGCCTTCGCGATCCCCGGCCGGGAGGGCCCCTACGCGCTGAAGCTGGGCCTCGTCGAGAACAAGCTGTCCTTCGCCATCACCAGCGTGGATGGCGAGCCGGTGATGACGCACCTGCTGTCGCTGACCCCGTTCCGGCGGGTGATCCGCGACTACGAGATGATCTGCGAGAGCTACTACAACGCGATTCGCACCGCCTCCCCGTCGCAGATCGAGGCGATCGACATGGGCCGGCGCGGCCTGCACAACGAGGCCTCCGAGACGCTGAAGCAGCGCCTGGACGGCAAAGTCGACCTCGACCACGACACGGCGCGCCGCCTGTTCACCCTGATCTTCGCCCTGCACTGGAAGGGCTAGGGCGCCTTCCGCGCCGACCGGCGATGGCTGAACCCGTTCCCGAGCCCACTCCGAAGAAGCGGCGGGTCCAGTCCGTCCTGTTCATGTGCAACTACAATGCCGTGCGCTCCGTGGCCGCGGAGGCGATCGCGCGCGCCTATTTCGGCAAGTCGACCTACGTGCAATCGGCCGGGGTGCGCTCCGGGGAGCCCACCGACCCGTTCATGATCGCGGCGCTGGACGAGGTCGGCATCGACGCGAGCCGGCATCGCCCCCGTACCATCGAGCAGCTCGAGGATTGGGAGGGCCTGAACTTCGACCTGATCATCACCCTCGCGCCCGAGGCGCACCACCGGGCGCTGGCCCTGACGCACACGCTCGCGGCGGACGTCGAATACTGGCCGACGCCCGATCCGACCCTGCTGCAGGACGCCTCCCGCGAGCAGCGCCTCGACGCCTATCGCGATGTCCGCGACGGGCTGATCCAGCGGATCAAGGCCCGCCTCAAGGGCTGACGGCGGCGGCCGCCCGCCATCGATGGAGGCCCGGCGCGCGCCGGCTTCGGGCGCGGCATCGGCCGCGGCATGGGTCGAGGGCGCCATCCCGTATATCGGGACGCGACAAGCATGGTACAAAGCTTTTCTGAGAACAGATTCGGCAGAATCCCATGTTTATCACGAATCTAATGTACGCCGCATCAGCATTAATCCTATCGTCGACATCAATAGCTTTCGCCCAATGGAGACCTTCCGGTGGCATGCTGGACATTCCGCGGACGATAAACTGCGCGGCGACCGGCGGGACCGTCGCCACGGTGGCGCCGGACGGTATATATATCTGTCCAGCGCGCGCAGCCCTCGTCGACTCACAAGTCTCCGACGCCAGCCACTTCTACATCGTCCATGAATATGGATCCCTCGCCCTGCATAAGAGGACCAAAAAGCTGGCCGATTGCTGGGCCGCGCACGCCCTGGCGGTCGCGCCGAACAGCCCGCACTACGTCCGGCAGTGGATCAAGCATTGGCGCGCTTTCGGGACGACGGACCCGGTCTACGGGACTCCCGAGGCGCGGATCGCGAACGTGCGAAGCTGTTGTGCCTGCGGCATCTAGGGCGCGGGGCCGCGGATGCGGGCGCCTCGGCTCAGCCGCGGCTGCCGACCAGCCAAGCCCGGATGCGGCCGGCGAGGAGCGGCCGGGCACGGGCCACATCCTCGTCGTCGAGGAGCGGCGAGCCCGAGAGGGCGCTGAGATAGTTCTCCTCGGCGCTGCGGCAGGCCTGGAAGGCGGCGTCGGCGGCCAGATCCCGCTCCGTCAGCGCGGCCTGGATCCCGAAGTTCCGGCGGAGGCAATCGCGCCAGACGGCATGGCGGCTCTCGGTCTCGCTGGCGGCCCTGGCCGGCCCCGCGGCACCGGCGACCAGCAGCGCCGCGACAAGCAGGGCCGGCGACAGGGGGCGGGCTCGTGGCATCGATCAGGCACTCCGTCGCGGGACAGAGTGGCGCCGCAGGGTTAGCACTCGGTTAAGCGGAAGCGTCCGACACGTCTCAGCGGTTTGCGGTGGTGACGGGCGAGGTGACGCCGCCCAGCGACACCCAGGCGACGGCGTCCTGGCTCTCGCGCTTGATGAACACGTAGCCGGTCCTGTGCCAGGGCAGGATCGCGCTGGTCTTGTTGTCGAGCACGA
>NZ_JAKSYP010000019.1:0-237 GCF_022829625.1 Methylobacterium sp. E-046
AACAACAGATCGGCACAAGTCTCTCACGCCAAGCCCTAAAGCTTGGCCGCAAGGACAAACGCCGCCCGCGTCTCCCTTCCTCAATCCAACTTGTCAAAGAACACCCCGGAACCCCGGGGCTCATCACAGGCAAACAGAGGACCAACCGGCTACTTCGCCGGCCAGTCCCGCCGCTTGTCAGAAGATGGCTCAGCGCCCGGTCCACTTCCGCGGCCGGCGCCGATGAACCGGGGTATA
>NZ_JAKSYP010000074.1:0-149687 GCF_022829625.1 Methylobacterium sp. E-046
ATGCGCACGTCCGATTGCAGCACCTTCAGCCCGGCGACGCTGTCGGCGGCCTCGATCGCCGTGTAGCCGAGATCCTCCAGCACCTCGGTGACCAGCATCCGCACGGACGGCTCGTCGTCCACGATCAGGACCGTCTCGCCCGGGGTCGCCCGCGGCGGCGCGAACCGGGCGGCGTGCGGATCCTCCGCCACGACCGCCCCGCGGTGGCGCGGCAGGTAGAGGCAGACGGTCGTGCCCTGGCCGACCTCCGAGTGGATCCGCACCTGCCCGCCGGATTGCTGGACGAAGCCGTAGATCATCGAGAGGCCGAGGCCGGTGCCCTGGCCCAGCGGCTTGGTGGTGAAGAAGGGCTCGAACACCTTCTCAATGACCTCGGGGGGCATGCCGGTGCCGGTGTCGGTCACGCTGAGCGAGAGGTACTGGCCCGGTGGCATGTCGTGGCGCCGCGCGGCGCGCGCGTCGAGCCAGGCGTTGGCGGTCTGAATCGCGATCCGGCCGCCCTCCGGCATGGCGTCCCGGGCGTTGATGCAGAGGTTGAGCAGCGCGTTCTCGAGCTGCGGCGGATCGACCAGCGCCGGCCAGAGACCGGCGGCGCCCGCGACCTCGACCTGCACCGCGGGCCCGACGGTGCGCCGGATCAGGTCTTCCATGCCGGCGACCAGCCGGTTCACGTCCGTGGGCTTCGGGTCGAGGGTCTGACGCCGCGAGAAGGCGAGCAGCCGGTGGGTCAGGGCCGCAGCCCGCTTCGAGGCGCCCTGCGCGGCCGCGATGTAACGGTCGACATCGGCCACGCGGCCCTGGCTCAGCCGGGTCTGGATCAGCTCCAGCGAGCCGGAGATGCCGGCGAGCAGGTTGTTGAAGTCGTGCGCGAGGCCGCCGGTGAGCTGGCCGACCGCCTCCATCTTCTGCGACTGCCGCAAGGCCTCCTCGGCGGCCGCCAGGGCATCGGCACGCTCACGCTCGACGGTGAAGTCGCGGCCGACCGCGTTGATGATCCCGTCGCCGGGCCGCGCCGCCCAGCTGATCCAGCGGTAGCTGCCGTCCCGGTGGCGATAGCGGTTGTCGAAGCGGGCGAGGCTCGCGCCCGCGGTCAGCTGCTGCGCGCCCTCGAACGTGCGGGTCAGGTCGTCCGGGTGGACCACGTCGATCAGCTTCGTCCCGACGAGTTCGTCCGGGCGCCAGCCCAGCACCTCGGTCCAGGCGGGATTCACCGCGGTGATCGTCCCGTCGAACAGGCAGCGCAGCATCAGGTCGGAGGACAGCGTCCAGACGGCGTTGCGGTCGGCGGTGCGCTCCCCGACCTGCTGCGCCAGGGTGGCGTTGAGGTTGCGCAGGTCCCCCAGGGCCGCCTCCAGGGCGACCTGGCTTTCCGTGAGGGCGGCGTCGGCGAGCACCCGGCCGGTGGTCTCGTTGGTGAGGATGAACAGCCCCGCGACCTGCCCGGCCGCATCGAGGACCCGCGAGTACGAGAAGGTCCACCACGTCTCCTGCGCGCCCCGGTCGGTGTCGAGCTGCCAGGGCAGATCGACGAAGCGCTCCGGGCGACCTTGCAAGGCGGCGTCGATGATCGGCTTGGCCTGCGACCAGGCATCGGCCCAGACGACGTCGAACCGCTCGCCCATGGCCCAGGACAGGCGCGGCCCCAGCAGAGGGAAGTAGGTGTCGTTGAAGAAGAAATGGAGATCGGGCCCCCAGGCCAGGATCATCGATTCCGGCGAGTTCAGCACGAGGGACAGGGCCGCGCGGAACTCCGCCGGCCAGCTTTCCGGAGCGCCGAGGGGATGGCCGGACCAGTCGCGCGCCCGGATCATCCGCGCGGCCTCGCCGCCGCCAGCGAGGAAGGAGAGGGGATCGGTCACGGGCTAGGCGCGGTGCGGGTCATCAGCCGCACGCGTATGACCGCCTTCGGCGTCAACTCCAAGCCTGCCGGGAGCCCGGCGGTGTCGAAGCGCCGCAGGGCTTCCGGTCACGGGCGGGCGAGCGCCGCCGGCGCTGCGAGCGGGCCCAGCACCCCGGGGCGACGGCAGACCGGCGAATCCGGCGAACGAAGCGCCTCCCGGATCGCTCCGCTCGCCGAGGCTGACCGGGTCGGACGAACTGCGGCCCGCGCCTGTCAGTGCGCTTCCTGCCAGTTTCCCGCCGCCTTGGCCTCCACGACCAGCGGCACCTTGAGCGTCAGGGCCGGCGCCGGGGCCTCCTCCATCACGCTGCGGATGACCGGAATCGCGGCGTCGACCTCGTCCTCGGCGGCCTCGAACACCAATTCGTCGTGGACCTGCAGCAGCATGCGGGCCTTGATGCGTTTCGCGGCCAAAACTGTCTCCATCCGCGTCATCGCCCGGCGGATGATGTCGGCGGCCGAGCCCTGGATCGGCGCGTTGATCGCCTGCCGCTCGACGCTGGCGCGCTCGGACGGGTTGTTGGAGCGGATCTGCGGGTAGTGGCAGACCCGGCCGAACAGGGTGGTCACGTAGCCCTTGTCCCGGCAGCTCCGCTTGGTGGTGTCGATGTAGTCGCGGATCCCCGGGAACTGCTCGAAATACTGCTTGATGAACGCCGAGGCCTCCTCGCGGCCGATGCCGAGCCGGTCGGCCAGCCCGAAGGCCGAGATGCCGTAGATGATGCCGAAATTGATGGTCTTGGCCCGGCGCCGCAGGTCGGGCGTCATCTCTTTCAGCGGCACGCCGAACATCGCCGATGCGGTCGCTGCGTGGATGTCGATGCCGTCCTCGAACGCCTTCCGGAGCTCCGGGATATCGGCCATGTGGGCGAGGAGCCGCAGCTCGATCTGCGAGTAGTCCGCCGAGATCAGCCGGTTGCCGGGCGCGGCCACGAAGGCCCGGCGGATGCGCCGGCCCTCCTCGGTGCGGATCGGGATGTTCTGGAGGTTCGGCTCGGAGGAGGAGAGCCGCCCCGTCGTGGTCGCCGCCAGCGAGAACGAGGTGTGGACCCGCGCGGTCTCCCGGTCGGCATGGGTCTGGAGCGAATCCGTGTAGGTGGATTTCAGCTTCGAGAGCTGCCGCCACTCCAGGATCTTTTTCGGGAGGTCGTGCCCGGCCTGGGCGAGTTCCTCGAGAAGCGTAGCCGGTGTCGCCCACTGGCCGGACGGCGTCTTCTTCGCGCCCGGCAGGCCCATCTTGCCGAACAGGATGTCGCCGATCTGCTTGGGCGAGCCCACCGAGAACTTCTCGCCGGCATCCTCCTGGATCTCCTCCTCCAGGCGGACGAGGATCTGGGAAAAGTCACCGGAGAGGCGGCTCAGCATCTCGCGGTCGACCCGGATGCCGCGCTGCTCCATCCGGGCGATCACCGGCAGCAGCGGCCGCTCCAGGGTCTCGTAGACGGCGACCCGGTGCTCGGCCACGAGGCGCGGCTTCATCATCCGCCACAGGCGCAGCGTCACGTCCGCGTCCTCAGCCGCGTAGGCGGTGGCCTTGTCGATGGCGACGCGGTCGAAGGTCACCTTGTTGCGGCCGGTGCCGGCCACGTCCGAGAAGGTGATCGGCTGGTGGCCGAGGTGGCGGCGCGCCAGCTCGTCCATGCCGTGGCCACCCTTGCCGGCGTCGAGCACGTAGGAGATCAGCATCGTGTCGTCGAAGGGCGCGATCTCGATGCCGTAGCGGGCGAGCACCACCCAATCGTATTTCAGGTTCTGGCCGACCTTCAGGACGCCGGGATTCTCCAGCAGCGGCTTCAGCCGGGCGATGGCGTCCTTCAGCGGGATCTGTCCCGGCACCGGCTCGGCCACGTCGGAGGCCGCGGCGCCCTCGCCGAACAGGTCGGTGGCGTCGGCCTGGACCTTGGCGGCCTGCACGTGGGCCAGCGGGATGTAGCAGGCCCGGCCGGTCGCCACCGCCAGCGAGACGCCGACGAGGCCGGCCTTGTGGGCGTCCAGGGCGTCGGTCTCGGTATCGACCGCGATCACCCCGGCCTCCTCAGCCTCGGCGATCCACGCATCGAGCTGCTCCAGCGACGCGACGGTCTCGTAGGCGGCGGTGTCGAACGGCGCGACCGACTCCGCGGCCCGGGCGGCCACCACGTTGCCGGGCGTCGCTTCGACGGGTGCCCGGGGCTTGGCCGGCGCGTCGGGCAGGTCGAGATCGGCGAAGGGGTCGATCTCGCCGCCCTCGGGCGGGGCGGCGCCCGGCGGGCGCTCAGGCCCGGCCGCCGCGGTCTCGGGATCGGGCGGCACGGAATCGCCGAAGAACGGCACCGCGTCGCTGCCGCCCGCGCCGTTGCCGTAGCCGTGCGGCCTGGCCCCCGGCAGGAGCCGCGGATCGGGCTTCACCGCCTCGGGATCGACGTGCAGCATCTGGGCGATGCGGCGCGTGAGCGTGTTGAACTCCATCGCCTTCAGGAAGCCGACGAGCTTCTCCGGATCGGGCTTGGGCACGCCGAGATCGTCGAGGTCCACCGGGACCGGCACATCCTCCATCAGCGCGACCAGTTTTCGCGAGAGCTTGGCCTGATCGACGTTGGCCAACAGGGTCTCGCGGCGCTTGGGCTGCTTGATCTCGCCCGCCCGATCCAGCAGCGCCTCCAGGCTGCCGAACTCCTTGATCAGGGCCGCCGCGGTCTTCAGGCCGATGCCGGGCACCCCCGGCACGTTGTCGGAGGTGTCGCCGATCAGCGCCAGGGCGTCGCCGATCTGGTTCGGTTGGAGGCCCTCCCATTTGGCGATGATCGCCTCGACGTCGAGGTTGCGCTCGGGCCGGTAGCCGGCCTTGCCCTTGGCGCCGGATTCGAAATCGTAGAACCGCACCTGCGGCCCGACGAGCTGCATCAGGTCCTTGTCGGAGGAGACGATGATGACGCCCGCGCCCCGCGCCTCGGCCTGGCGGGTGTAGGTGGCGATCAGGTCGTCGGCCTCGTAGCGCTCCAGCTCCACCGCGTGCAGGCCGAAGGCGCGCACCGCGTCGCGCATCAGCGGCATCTGCCGCTTCAGGTCGTCGGGCGCGTCGGGGCGATGACCCTTGTAATCCGGGAACATCTCCTTGCGGAACGAGCCCTCGGACTTGTCGAAGACGATGCCGAGATGGGTCGGCATCGTACCGGCCGCGCCCTCCTGCAGGAACTGCGCGATCTTGGTGCAGAACAGCCGCACCGCGCCGGTAGGCAGCCCGTCGGAGGGCCGCGAATTATACTTCTGATCCTGGTTGATCGACTGGAAATAGGCCCGGAAGATGAAGGAGGAGCCGTCGACCAGGATCACCTGATCGCCGGGGCCGACGGGCTTGGTCTCGGGGCTCGACGCGGTCTCAGGCTTCATGGGCGCAGGCGTCTCGGGCGGTCAAGGAGCGGGCTCGCGGTCCAGCTCGGCGCGGCAGGCCGCGACGAGGTCGGCCAAGCGCTCGTGAACGGTCCGCCAGACGTTGTCCAGCATGACCGCGCGATAGCCGTAGCGATAGATGTTCCCGGCGGCGGCGATGTCGCGCCGCGCGATGCCCCGCCATGCCGCGCGAGTGCCGGATGCCAGCCCAACCTGTCGTCCGTCAGATTCCGGCCCGCCGCCGCGAAGATCGCCCGTCAGCGGATCACCGCGCCACCGGTTCGGAGGTCTTCGGCGAACACGTCGACGGTCAGCCCCGCAACGCGGCGCCCTGCGGCCCCGGTCGGCCACGTCGGCCGGCCTCGGGAACAGATCGCCGATGCAACGGCACGGGCCGGCGCATGTGAGGAGATCGCGCACACGCGCCCGATCATTCGCGATCCTCGGGTCGGGCCCACGTTCCGTCCCGCCGTCGCCCCGCGCGACCGAGCCGGAGGGGGTCGCATGGTGGACGCCCCGGCGGCGGAGTTCCGCCCCGACTGTACGGCGGATGTCGATGGCGACGTGCCCATCCGGGGATCCGGCCGCGCGGGGAATCGGCAGCCGCAGCGTACCGGGGACGGGCCGCGGCCGCGCGGGATCATGCGGCGAGTTCGCGCCTCAGGTCTTCCACCCGACGCAGGTCCTCCACGAAGGCCGCGTAGGCGTCCGCCTTCGCCTCGTCCGGGAGGCGCAGGAGGTAGGACGGGTGCACGGTGATGAAGCCTTGAAAGCGGTTGTCGTGCCGATCGAAGCGGAACGGCCCGCGCGCCCGGGTGATCGGGATCGCCTTGCCGGTCAACGCCAGGACGGCGGTCGCGCCGAGGGCGACGACGAGCTTGGGCCCCACGAACTCCAACTCCCGATCGAGCCACCAGCGATAGTGGCTGACCTCGCCGGCCGTCGGCTTCTGGTGGATGCGGCGCTTGCCGCGCTCCTCGAACTTGAAGTGCTTGACCGCATTGGTCAGGTAGCTCGCGCCACGGTCGATCCCCGCTTCCGCCATGGCGCGGGACAGGAGTTGCCCCGCCGGCCCCACGAAGGGGCGGCCCTGCCGGTCCTCCTGGTCGCCGGGCTGCTCGCCCACGAAGGCGACCGTGGCGCCGACCGGCCCTTCTCCGAGCACGGCCTGGGTCGCGCCCGGCACCAGCGGCTCGGTGCGCCGGATGATGGCGTTCAACTCGTCGAGGGTCTTGGGATCCTGGTCGGCCATCGCGGCGACGGCCCGGGCGGGTTCGCGGCGTGTGGGCATGGTCGGCTCCCTCTCGATCATCGCTTCGGTGCGCCCCGCGGCGGCCCGCACCAGGGCGGGGATGGCGGCGGTCTCGGGCATGTTGCGCCAGTACTTCTTGGGCATCTCGGCCCGCATGGCCTTCAGGTTGGTCCGGGCCGGGTTGAACGTGCTCTCGTAATAGGTCTGCCAGCCGGCCTCGAAGCCGTCGCCCTCCGGAAGCTGGGCGCGGTCGCCGGGCGGGCCGAAGGCGAGGGTCTCGGTGTCCCAGTGGGCCGACCCCTCCGGGGTCAGGATCGACCAGCGCATCCCGCGGAAGCGGGCGACGAAGAACGGCGCCGCGGCCTCCAGGATGTGGTGATCGGGCTCGAACCACGCGACGTAGCGCTCGCCTCCGCGGTCCTCCGCGCGGCGGAAGCGCAGGAAGGCGTGCATCTTGTGAAGGTCGCGCCCGATCGCCTTTGCCATCCGGTGCAGGCGGTGCACCAGCGGATCGCTGCCGACCTCCATCAGGTGCCGCTCGCCCTGGCAGACCCGCCAGACCAGGGCGTAGAGCAGGCCGTAGCGCTCCGGATCACGATGCGGGATGACCTGCGGGATGAGCGCGGCGACGGGCTTCGGCAGGACGAGCGGCGTGCCGGGAGCCTGCTCCGCGTCGGCGCCGAAGAGGCCGGGCGAATCCGTCACCGACCAAGTCACCGACTCCGGCGGCACGTCCTGGGCGACGAGGCTCCGGACGGCGGTGCGGAACCCGTCGAGGTCGGCTCCCGGGCGCAGGAGGATGGCGCGCGGCCGATGCGGATCCCCTCCCCCGCTGCCGCGCAGGGTACCGTGCCCCCCGGAGGGACGAGGGAGGGGCGAGGTCCCGATCCCCATCAGAACAAGCTCAGCTGCTTGGCCGGCTCGGCCAGCCGCGTGCGCAGGTCGAGCCGATCGGTGAGCCCGACCGGTCGGTGATCGGCGGCGACGAGGAACGGCCGCGCCCGCTTCAGCCCCGAGGTGAGCCGCGCGACGTCGTCGAGGCGCAGGGTCGCGTGGCGGCGTGCCTGGACGATCTTGTCCACCGCCCGGGCGCCGAGCCCCGGCACCCGCAGCAGCCATTCCCGATCAGCCTTGTTCACGTCCACCGGGAACTTGTCCCGGTGCTTCAGGGCCCAGGCGAGCTTCGGGTCGATGTCGAGGGCGAGCATGCCGTCCTCGGAGGCGTCGGCGACCTCGTCGGGGGTGAACTCGTAGTACCGCAGCAGCCAGTCGGCCTGGTACAGCCGGTGCTCGCGCTGGAGCGGCGGCGGCTTCGGCGGCAGGATCGCCGAGCCGTCCGGGATCGGGCTGAAGGCCGAGTAGTAGACGCGCTTCAGGCCGACGCTGCCGTAGAGCAGCGCGCTCTTGCGGATCAGCGCCTCATCGGTGGTGGCATCCGCCCCGACGATCACCTGCGTCGAGTGGCCAGCGGGCGAGAAGCGGCGCTTCTCGGCCTTCGCCTGCACGATGCGCTCGCCGATCTGCGCCATCGCGCCCTGGATCGCGGCACCATCCTTCTCGGGGGCGAGGCGTTCCAGGCTCGCCTCGGTGGGCAGCTCGACGTTGATCGACAGCCGGTCGGCGTAGAGGCCGGCCTCCTCGATCAGCCAGGGGCTCGCCTCGGGGATCGACTTGAGGTGGATGTAGCCGGCGAAGCCGTGGTCGCGCCGGAGCGACTTCGCCACCCGGGTGAGCAGCTCCATCGTGTGGTCCGGCGACTTGATGATGCCCGAGGAGAGGAACAGGCCCTCGATGTAGTTCCGCCGATAGAAGTTCAGGGTGAGGTTCACGACCTCCTCGACGGTGAACTTCGCCCGCCGCACGTTCGACGAGCGCCGGTTGACGCAGTAGGCGCAGTCGAACAGGCACCAGTTGGTCAGCAGGATCTTGAGCAGCGACACGCAGCGCCCGTCCGGCGTGTAGGCATGGCAGATCCCGGCCCCGGTGGTCGAACCGAGCCCGTCCTTGCCGGCCGCCCGCTTGGGCGCCGCCGAGGAGGCGCAGGATGCATCGTACTTGGCGGCATCCGCGAGGATGCGCAGCTTCTTGGCCAGGGTCTCGTCCATCGAACAGACAATGAACGACAGACGCGAAGGTGCAAGGCCACCCCGTCATTCACCCCGGGCCGCGATGCCGCACCCGTCATGCCGGCGGGTCGGGCTCCCCGTCCGGCTCCGCGTCGACGATCCGCCGCGCGAGGGCGTAGGAGAATCCCGCCCGCGCCAGCGCCGCGAGGTCCCGGTCGCGATAGGCGTCCCGCTGTTCCGGCCGGCGATGCGGCCCGAGGCGTCGCCGCTTGGCGTAGGCCCGTGCGGCCTGCACCTCGATCGCCTCCGCCTCCCCGTCCGGGAGGGCCTCGCGTTCCGCCAGCATCGCGGCCTCGACCACGTCGCGGGGGACGCCCTTGGCGGCGAGCTTGGCCGAGACGCCGCGGCTCGACGTGCCGCGGCGGCGCAGGGTGGCGAGGCGGGTATCGGCGAAGCGCGCGTCGTCGACGAGGCCGGCCGACACCGCGCGCGCCACGGTCGCGGTGACGAGATCCGCGAACGCTTCGGGCTCCTCCCCCCGCGCGCGGGCCCGCTTCTGCACGCGCCGCGCGAGGGTCCGGCGCAGCATCTCCGTGGAGGCGCTGTACCGCTCCAGATAGTGAAGCGCGGCCCGTTCGAGCCAAGCCGGGCTCACCGGGCCGGATGGTTTGACCTCCCGGTCGCGGCGCTCTGGCGCAGATCCTGCAACGTTTGGAGGTTTCACCGGTTCTTCACGATCTCGACAGGTTTGCGTTTCATGACTTGGGTATGGAACGCGCGCAACGCGACAGGCTCGGCCATGGCCCGAACCACCGTTCTTCGTCCGATCGCCCGCAGGACCGGGGGCGGAGGCGCCTGCATGCCGCGGCGGCATCCCTGATGCGCCGCGAGTGGCTCCTGGTCCTGGTGGCCCTGGGGCTGGCCGCCGCCGCGGCCGGGATCGTCTACCTGTCGCGTCCGAACACCCTCACGGTGGCGGTGGGTCCCCAGGACGGGCCCGAGGCCGCGCTGATCGAAGCCTACGCCAACGCCCTGGACCGGGCACGGGAGGACGTGCGCCTCAAGGTCGTCCGCTACGGCGACGTGCGCGACAGCGCCCTGGCGCTGCAGCGGAACAAAGCCGACCTCGCCGTCGTCCGGCCGGACGTGCTCCTGCCCGAGAACGGCCTGACCCTGGCGATCCTCCACGACGAGGCCCTGATCATCGCGGCGCCCGAAGCGGCCGATATCGACGACATCCCCGCGCTGGCGCGCAAGCGCCTCGGCATCGTCGTACGCCACGGCGCCGACCTGCCGTTCCTCACGAACCTGCTGTCCTTCTACGACCTCGTGCCGGACCATTCGGATGCGGAGGCACCGGGAGACCGTCAAAACGCCGAAGGCGAGGCCGCGGCCGGCCATGTCGCCGTGGTGCCTCTGAAGATCGGCGACGTGACGGCGGCGCTCACCGAGAAGCGCGTCGACGCGGTCGCGGTGATCGGCAGCCCCGCCTCGAAGACCGCGGCCGCGATGGTGCATGCCGTCGAACTGGGTTCTCCGGAGCGGAAGATCGGCTTCGTGTCGGTTCCGGACGGCGACGCGATCCTGCAGCGCTTCCCCGAACTGCAGGCGGTGACCATCCCGGCCGGCACCTTCGGCGGGCGCCCGAAGCGCCCCGACGAGGAGGTCAAGACGGTGGGAGCGTCCTACCGCCTGATGGCGCGGGGCACGGTGAGCCGGGTCGCGGTGGCCTCGGCGACGCAGCACCTGTTCGAGTGGCGCTCGCGGCTCGCCTCGGCGGCACCGGTCGCGAAGCTGATGAAGGCCCCCGATTTCGACACGACGGTAGCGGCGACCTCCGCGCGCCTGCCGAACCACCCCGGAGCGGTGGACTACTTCGAGCGCGAGCAGCAGACCTTCCTCGATCGCTACGAGGATTACATTTACCTGTTCGCCTTCTTCGGCGGCACGATCGGCTCCGGCTTCGCCTGGATCGGGCAGAGGCTCGCCCGCAAGCGGCGGGAGCGCGTCGACTTCGTCCTCGACCGCCTGCTCGACATCCTGCGCGAGGTGCGCACCGCGACGAGCAGCGCCGAGCTCGATGCCCTCGCGCTCGAGACGGATGGGCTCGTGGCCGACGTGGTCTGCTACGCCCGCGAGCGCAGCATCGACGCCCGCACGGTGAGCGCCCTGATCCTGGCGGTGGACGGGGTCCACGCGGCGATCGCCGATGCGCGGCGGCAGACCAGCGAGGCCGAGCCCCGGTCCGCCAAGCGCAACCGGACGGCGCGGTTACTGGCCCTCGACCTACCGGCAGCGGAATAGTGATCGGTTCCGACGCCCGCGACTCGGAGCGGGGGACCGCATGGCTGGCGGCGTAGGCATATCATGCTAACGGGAGCCATGTACGATCCCGTCGCCGCCCTCGCCACGGTCCTGGAGAATCTCGACCGCGAGGCCCGCGAGCCCACCAAGCTCCGGGCCGCGCTGGTGCCGCAGCTGCGCCGGGTCATCGAGGAGGGCCACCGCGCCGCCGAGGCCCAGCTCCTGGAAGACCGCAACGGTCTGCGCTGCGCCCAGGCCCTCTCGGCCCTCACGGATGCCGTCGTGCGGGCCATCCACGACGCCGTGGTCTGGCGGCTCTATCCCAACGACAACCCCACCACCGGCGAGCAGCTCGCCGTGGTCGCCACCGGCGGCTACGGCCGGGGCACCATGGCGCCGGGCTCGGACATCGATCTGCTGTTCCTGCTCCCCTACAAGCAGACCGCGTGGTCGGAGAGCGTCGTGGAGGGCATGCTCTACGTCCTCTGGGACCTCAAGCTGAAGGTCGGCCATGCCACGCGCTCCGTCGAGGAGTGCATGCGCGAGGCGCGCGCCGACATGACGATCCGCACGTCCCTGCTGGAGGCGCGGTACCTGTTCGGCACGCGGGTCCTCTACGAGGAACTGGTGACGCGCTTCGACGCCGAACTGGTGGTCGGTTCGGCCTCCGAGTTCGTGGACGCGAAGCTGCGCGAGCGCGACCTGCGCGTCTCCAAGGCCGGAACCTCGCGCTACCTCGTCGAGCCCAACGTCAAGGACGGCAAGGGCGGCCTGCGGGATCTGAACACGCTGTTCTGGATCGCCAAGTACACCTATCGGGTGCGCGACCAGATCGAACTCGTCAGCGCCGGGCTGTTCACGCCGGAGGAGTACGCGCTGTTCGAGCGCTGCGAGGAATTCCTGTGGCGGGTCCGCTGCCACATGCACTTCGCGACGAAGCGCGCGGAGGAACGCCTGTCCTTCGGCCTGCAGCCGCGGATCGCCGAGCGCTTCGGCTACGAATCCCGGGGCGGGCTCTCGGGCGTCGAGCGGTTCATGAAGGCTTATTTCCGCATCGCCAAGGATGTCGGCGACCTGACCGCCATCGTGTGCGCGGAGCTGGAGGCGCGGCACGCCAAACGCACCCCGGTGCTCGATCGCTGGATCGGGCGGTTCCGCGACCGCTTCCGCGCCACCGCCATGGAGGCGGAGGATTTCTGGATCGATCACGGCCGGGTGAACCTGCGGGCGGAGGACGCCTTCGAGCGCGATCCGGTCAACCTGATCCGCCTGTTCTGGCTCGCGGACCGGCACAACCTCGCGATCCATCCCGACGCCAAGCGGCTGGCGAGCCGGTCCCTGCGCCTCGTCAACCCGTCGCTGCGCGGGGATTCGGAGGCCAACCGCCTGTTCCTCGACATCCTCACCTCCCGGAACGCCCCCGAGGAGGCGTTGCGCGAGATGAACGAGGCGGGGGTGCTCGGCCGCTTTATTCCGGATTTCGGCCGCATCGTCGCGATGATGCAGTTCAACATGTACCACCACTTCACGGTGGACGAGCACCTGCTGCGCACGATCGGCGTCCTGGCCGACATCGAATCCGGCCGCAGCCAGGAGACTTATCCGCTGGTCTCGCGCCTCGTGCACACGATCCACAACCGCACGGCGCTCTACGTCGCGATCCTCCTGCACGACATCGCCAAGGGCCGGCCGGAAGACCACTCGATCGCCGGCGCCGCCATCGCCGAGAAGCTGTGCCCTCGCTTCGGCCTGAACCAGGCCGAGACCGAGACCGTGTGCTGGCTCGTCGAGCATCACCTGCTGATGTCGATGACCGCGCAGAGCCGCGATCTCTCCGACGCGAAGACGATCGAGCGCTTCGCCGCGAGCGTGCAGAGCCTGGAACGGTTGAAGCTCCTGACCATCCTCACGGTCGCCGACATCACGGCGGTGGGTCCCGGGGTCTGGACGGCCTGGAAGGGCACTCTGGTCCGCACCCTCTACGACGAGACCGAGGTCTATCTGTCCGGCGGTCATTCCGAGATCGCCCGCACCGACCGGGTTCGCCTCGTCCAGATGAGCCTGCGCGAGCAGCTGCCCGGCTGGGCGTCGGAGGAGTTCGACGCCTACGCGGCGCGCCATGGCCAGGCCTACTGGCTGAAGGTCGACACGACGCGGCAGCTCAAGAACGCGCAGTTCCTGCGCAATGCGGTCCGCGACGGCCGCACCAGCGCCACCGACGTGGCGCTGGACCCGGTGCGCGGCGTCACCGAGATCACGATCTACTCGCCGGACCACCCGCGCCTGCTCGCCATCATCACCGGAGCCTGCGCGGCGGCGGGCAGCAACATCGTCGACGCGCAGATCTTCACGACCACGGACGGGTTTGCCCTCGACACGATCTTCATCTCCCGCGCCTTCGAGCGCGACGAGGACGAGCAGCGCCGGACCAAGCGCGTGACGGCGGCGATCGAGCGCGCCCTGAAGGGCGAGATCCGCATCGCCGATCTCGTCGCCGACAAGCACCCTTCCACCAGCGCGCGGGCGAAGACCTTCCCGGTGCCCCCGGACGTGATCATCGACAACGCCCTGTCGAGCCGGGAAACCGTCGTGGAGGTCACGGGCCTCGACCGGCCCGGCCTGCTCTACGAGCTGACCTCCGCCTTCGGCCGGCTGTCGCTGAACATCACCTCGGCGCATGTGGCGACCTTCGGCGAGCGGGCGGTCGACGTCTTCTACGTCACCGACCTCACCGGCACGCGGGTGACGCAGCCCGACCGGCAGGCGGCGATCCGCGGGGCCGTGATGGAGGTCTTCGCCGGTGACGTCGCCGCCCTCAAGGCCGAAGGGCTCGAAGCCCTCGTCGCGGCGCCGCCGCCGCGCGAAGCGTGACGGGCGGGTTGATTTCGCAAGCCCGGGGCCAGATATCAGCGCCGGTCCCGAAGGCCCCCGAACCACCCCGTTCCGACGACTGAATCGCGATGACGAGCAACGACATGCCCCAGGATGACCAGCGCCAGACGACGGTCGAAGCCGGCGCCGGCGCTTCGCAGGACACGGCGCCGAACGGCCAGGGCGCTGAAGCGTCTTCCGTCGATCCGATCGCCGAGACCCTCGCCCTGCTCACGGCCGAGCGCGACGAGTTGAAGGACCGCACGCTGCGCACCCTCGCCGAGATGGAGAACCTGCGCCGCCGGACGGAGCGCGAGGTGGCGGATGCCCGCGCCTACGCGGTGACGAACTTCGCCCGCGACGTCCTCAACGTCGCCGACAACATCCGCCGCGCCCTCGACAGCGTTCCGGCCGACGCGAAGGCGACGGCCGACGGTGCGCTGAAGGGCCTGATCGACGGGATCGAACTCACCGAGCGCGACCTCGGCAAGACCCTCGAGCGCCACGGCGTGAAGATCGTCGAGCCGGAAGGTCAGAAGTTCGATCCGAACCGCCATCAGGCGATGTTCGAGGTCCCGAACCCGGAAGTGCCGGCCGGCACCGTCGTGCAGGTCGTGCAGGCGGGCTACGTCATCGGCGAGCGTGTCCTGCGCCCGGCCCTGGTCGGCGTGGCCAAGGGTGGCCCGAAGGCCGCTGCCAACCCGGCCGACGCCGCCTGACGACCGCGTCGGCGCGCCCTACTGGCAGGGCATCGTCGAGGCGAAGTCGGAGATGAACTGCGCCGTCTGCCGCGTTCGGGCAGGCGTGCGCGGGTCGCGCGCCACGATCCCCGCCTCGACCTGAAGACGCCGGTGGCAGGCGCAGGCGGTCAGGATCCCCGAATTCGGATCGGTCGAGCAGGCGTCATGGTGCGCGCAGGCCAAATCCAGCGCGTCGATCGGTCCGTAGTCGGGACCCCGGTTTCCCGGCCCGCAGAAGTTTCCGTGGATCAGGAAGGCGCCCCGGCCGGACGGCCCGGGCGGGACGATCTCCTGTGCCCGTGCGGGTGCGTGGCACGCCAGGAACGCGAGGACGAGAATCGCCGTCGTGGCGCGGGTCGGTCTGGGAGCGTTCACGACCGGTCCTGTCGGAGAGACCTCCTGAGCCGCACGGGCGAACCCCCGCGGCATCCGGAACCGGCGATCCCCCCGCCGGTCGCGGAGGGGCGCGAGCGGTCGGCCGAATCTGGGTGCCGAACACCCGGGATAGCAACGCAGCCTGATTGAGCCGTCAAGCTCCGACATACCCGATAGTGTCTAAAATCGGTAATCCGCACCGGAGCGCACCACAGCGAAACGCAAATTCTGTTTGCCGGCACTGCAATACAGCGGTGCGGCGGCGTTGTAGTATATCGTTCCTGTGAAGCCGCGGCCGGGGTGGACATACAACGCTTGGACTTTGCCGAAGAGCCTTCCGGCGGCGGCGCACTCGACGCCGCCGCCCGGCGCGTGACTGGTCCCGTCCGTTCCGGGCAGAGCGAAGGGGGAGGCCGGTGCGCGGGACCCGTGGGAGCCGCCATGGACGCCGCCGGACCGGCCGGCCCCGTCACGGCGCCGTCGGTCGGGTCCCTGTAGCCCTGGTCCAGGCCGGCCTTGGGCCCGTCCGGCCGAGGACCGGCGGCGAAGGCCGGCGCGGCGCCATCACCTTCGTTGCCGCGAGGCGCACGAAACCATCCCGCCGGACGAGCCCAGCGATGACGCGCTGCCGGGCCACCCCCGCCGCGCGCCGGGACGCCCTATCTGCGGCCTCGGGGAGCCGCTCTCGGGCACATGTCAGGACGCGTTCCTGAACGGTGTCGGGAAGAAGCGGGCTGGGTGCGAGGCGTCAACGCTCCGCTTCCCGGGCCAGCAGGTCACGCTTGCGGGCGACGCCCCAGCGGTAGCCCGACAGGGCGCCATCCGAGCGCACCACCCGGTGGCAGGGGATCGCGACCGCGATCGGGTTGGCCCCGCAGGCCTGGGCGACGGCCCGCGTCGCGGCGGGCAGGCCGATGGCGCGCGCGATCTCCGCGTAACTCGCCGTCGACCCGACCGGGATCCTGCGCAGCGCCTCCCAGACCCGCTGCTGGAAAGCGGTTCCGCGGATGTCGAGAGGCAGGTCGAGCCCGCCGCCGGGGGCCTCCACGAGGCCGATGACCTGGGCCATCCAGGTCTCGAAGGTCGGGTCGCCGCCCTCGATCGCCGCGGCGGGGAACCGATCCTGCATGTCGCGCACCAGCGCATCTGGAGTGTCGCCGAGCAGGATCGCGCAGACACCCTGATCGGTCGCCGCCACCAGGATCGCACCCAGGGAGCAGTCGCCGATTCCGAAGCGGATGCGCAGACCGGCTCCCCCCGTCCGGTAGGCGGCGGGTGCCATCCCGAGGCGCGGGGCGCCCTCTTCGTAGAAACGGCTCGCCGCGCCGTAGCCGACCTCGTACAACGCCTCCGTCACCGAGGCGGCGCCCGGCAGCCGCGCGGCCAGAACGGCGGCGCGGTGGGCGGCGGCGTAGGCCTTCGGCGTGACGCCGGTGGCGGCCTTGAACACCCGGTGGAAATGGTAGGCGCTCAGGCCGGCGGCGCGGGCCAGTTCCGCGAGCGACGGCATGGTCTCGGCCGCCTCGATCAGGCGGCAGGCGCGGGCGACCGAATCAGCCCGTCGTCCGGCCAGGCCCGGCTCGTCCGGACGGCATCGGCGGCACGGCCGGAAACCGGCCGCCTCGGCCTCGGCGCAGGTGCCGTGGAAGGTGACGTTCTCCGGCCGCGCCGCCCGCGACGCGCAGCTCGGGCGGCAATACACCCCGGTGGTGCGCACCGCGTACACGAAGCGGCCGTCCGCCCGCGCGTCCCGGGCGGCGAGGGCCGCCCAGCGCTCAACGTCTTCGGGGTCGGGCCCGGGAACCTGGCTCATGGCGTCGGCACTATGCGGCTTGGCGCGGGCGATGGGGAGGGGCATGACGAGGCTCGACGAAGGGTGCTGTTCGTCCCTCACCCTGCCGCCCCGCCGGATGCCCCGCATCCCGCTCCTTGCTGCCGAATCCGGCGGCCGGCCTCCGGGCGGGCCGTCGATCTCGCGAGTGCGCCATGGCTTCGAGCATCCCCGACCACATCCATGTCGGACAGGACGGCTGGCTGTTCCTTAAGACCGGGACCAACGACGTGCTCGGCCAATACGAGCGGCCGGAGGCGACGACGGAGTTGATCTGGCAGTGGCGGAGCCTGATCGCCACCCGCGAACGGCGCCTGCGCGCCCTGGGCATCCTGTACCGGCACGTGGTCGCCCCCGAGAAGCTGATGATCTACGACCATCGACTCGACGGGATCGCGATCCGGCCGGCCGCGTCGCCGGCCTATCGGCTGCTCCACAGCGAGCCGCCGCTGGGCCGCAGCCCATTTGCCCTCTACGCCGCCTGGCGTCGCCGGAAGCGCTGGCGGGAGACCTGCATCGACCTCGTGACGCCGATGCGTGCCCAGCGCGATGCGGCCGACCTGTACTGCCGGACCGACACGCACTGGTCCTTCGAGGGCTGCTATCTCGCCTACGCGGAAATCTGCCGGGCGCTGGGGACCGAGCCCCGGGTCGATCTCCGGGACCGCCCGTCCTACGAGGCCGACCATGACGGCGACCTGGGCAGCGCCTTCGATCCGCCCCGCCGGGCCCGGTCCCGCACCGTGCTGATGCAGCAGGACGCGGTTCGGACCTACGGCAGCCCGATCGTCGAGGCGCGGGAGCGGGCCGGATTGCTGCACACGCTGCATGTCGGCGCCCATGTCGTCTACGGCAACGCCAAAGCCACCGATCCGCGCCGGCTGGCACTGTTCGGCGACTCGTTCTCGCACGTCATGCCGTACATGCTGACGATCATGCTGGCGGAGACGTTCCGCGAGGTGCACTTCGTCTGGAGCACCGCGCTCGATTGGTCGTATGTCGAGCGCGTTCGGCCCGATATCGTGCTGACCGAGGTGGCCGAGCGCTTCATGGTCCAGCTGCCCGACGACACCTTCTCGGTGGAGGGCTACGCGCAGGAGCGCTTCGGCGCCGAACTCGCGGCCGCAGGCGCGTGAGCGCCCGGTCCTCCGGGTCCACCGGAACGGGCGACGCCCCGGTCTGCTGCCCGTCAGTCCGGGTTTGCGCGGCAGGACCCGGGAACCAGAGCCTCGAAGCCTGCTCGGCGGCGCTCCGTCCGCGCTTCCCGGCCCCCTGCGCTGCCCCGCGATCATGATGGGATGTGGCCAACACATTCCGGAACCGCGGCGGCCCCGGAATCCGAGCGCTTGGCCCGAGCGGCGGCCTGTCAGGCCTGCAGCTTGGCCATCAGCGCGTCCGACAGCGCGAAGTTCACGTAGACGTTCTGGACGTCGTCCTGATCCTCGATGACCTCCACGAGGCGGATCAGCTTCTCACCGGTCTCGTCGTCCACGTCGATCGTGTTCTGCGCCTTCCAGATCAGGCCGGTGCGGGTCGGCTCGCCGAACCGGGTCTCCAGCGCCTTGGCGACCTCGCCGTAGGAATCCTGGGCGCAGATGACCTCGTGGCCGTCCTCGCTGGAACTCACATCGTCGGCGCCCGCCTCGATCGCCGCCTCCAACATCGTGTCGGCATCCGCGACCTTGGCCGGGAAGGCGATCACCCCCACGCGGTCGAACATGAACGCCACGGCCCCGGTCTCGGCGAGGCTGCCGCCGGATTTCGTGAAGGCCGAGCGCACGTCCGAGGCCGTGCGGTTGCGGTTGTCGGTCTGCGCCTCGACGATCAGCGCGGCGCCGCCGGGGCCGTAGCCCTCGTAGCGGATGTCCTCGTAGTTCTCGCCGTCGGCCCCAGCGGCCTTCTTGATGGCGCGCTCGATGTTGTCCTTGGGCATGTTCTCGGCCCGGGCCGCGATGATCGCCGCGCGCAGGCGCGGGTTCATCGCCGGATCGGGCGTGCCGAGCTTGGCCGCCACGGTGATCTCGCGGGCGAGCTTTCCGAACACCTTCGAGCGGACTGCGTCCACCCGGCCCTTCCGGTGCATGATGTTCTTGAACTGCGAATGGCCTGCCATGGCGGGGAGACTTTTGTTCGTTGGCGCGGGCGGGCGTCCGAGACCCCGTCCGCGCGGCTGCGAGGTCGAGGCGTTATAGGACGCCCCCTTCCGGCGAGGCAACGCGGCCCACGGAGCGGCGGATCGGACCGCGCGGGAAAGATCGCACCGCCCGGGCGTTCCCGATCGAACCGTTGGTATCCGACCGGGAGCGAGGGATGACGCGCGTGAAGACCTGGACGGCCAGCCGCGGCGATATCCGCGATCCGTCCGCCGCCGATCCCGGCGCGCCCGCGGGCGCGGCCGGCCCGCGCTGGCTGAGGCTCGGGCTCGCGGCCGCCCTGGGGCTCGTCGCCGGATCGATGCTGTTCGCCACCGAGGCCCAGGGGTGCGGCGGCAAACGGGGACAGGTTCCCCGCCGATAGGCGCCCCATTGCGTCAGGCGGCCCGGACGGTCGCCAGGAAGCGTTCCACCTCGTCCGTGAGGTGCTCGGACTGGAGCGACAGTTGGGTCGCCGAGGTCAACACCGCTCCGGCCGCCGCCCCGGTGTTCTCCGCCGCCCCGGCCACCCCCGCGATCGTGCCCGTGACCGCGCTCGTGCCGATCGACGCCTGCTCGACGTTGCGGACGATCTCCTGCGTGGCCGCATCCTGCTCCTCGACGGCGGCCGCGATCATGGCCGCCACGGTGCTGATCTCTCGGATGCGGGCGGCGATCACCCCGATCGCCGAGACCGCCTCGCCGGTCGCGCCCTGCACCTGACCGATCTGCCGGCCGATGTCGTCGGTGGCCTTCGCGGTCTGGTCGGCCAGCGCCTTGACCTCGGCGGCCACCACCGCGAAGCCGCGACCGGCCTCGCCGGCGCGGGCCGCCTCGATGGTGGCGTTGAGCGCCAGCAGGTTGGTCTGCGCCGCGATGCCGGAGATCAGCCCCACGACGTCGCTGATCCTGGTGACGCTCCCGCTGAGAGCCTGCACGAGGGCAGCCGTCTGATCCGCCTCGCCCACCGCGGCGCGGGCCAGGTCGGCCGACCCGGAGACCTGCCGGCCGATCTCCTTCACGGAGGCACCGAGTTCCTCGGCGGCGGCCGCAACGGTTCCGACGTTGGAAGCGGCCTCGGCGGCGGCGGCCGCGACCTGGGTCGACCGGTCCGCGGTATCGGCCGCCGTGGTGGCCAGGTTTTGCGCCGTGGATTGCAAGGCGCCCGCCGAGGACGAGACCATCCCGACGATCTCGCCCGCCGCCCGCTCGAACGTATCGGCCATCCGGTGCATGGCCGCCCGGCGCTGCGCCTCGGCGCGACCTCGGTTCTCGACCGCATCCCGTTCAAGGTCTCGGGTCCGGAGCAGATTGTCCTTGAACACCTGCACGGCGACCGCCATGTCGCCGATCTCGTCGTTCCGCCGCGTGCCGGGCACGGGCGTATCGAGGTGCCCCGCGGTGAGCCGGCGCATCGTGTCGGCTAAGCCGAAGAGCCGCCGCACCACATGGAACTGCACGATCAGGATGGCCGCCACCACCAGGCCCGCCGCGATCAGGATGGCCGCGACGGCGAGCTGCAAGCCCCAGCGGGCCCGGGCCGCAACCGCCCGCGCCCGGCCCAGGGCCGAATCGATGACCGCGAGCGCCGCGTCGGCGATCGTCTGCTGGGCGAGGATCGTCTCGTCCCACTCCGCGCTCGCAATCGAGATCTCACGCCCGGCGGCGACGTCGGCGAGGGCGACCCGCCGGATCTCGGCCAGCCTCCCGGTGAAGTTGACGGCGTCCGCCCGGTCGTAAGCCGCCTTCACGGCGGGATCGAAGTCCGCGGTCGCGACGACGCGGCGGGCGAGCGTCCAGGCCGACCGAGCTTCGGAAGCGGCCGCATTCAGCTGCGTCCAGTCGGCCGGCGTGGCGGGCCGGCCGATGGTCAGCAGTTCGCTCACCTGGGACGCGACGCGGCTGCTGGTCGTCCGGGTGAGCCAGGTCGCGGCCCGCGCATCCAGGAAACTGCCGAAATCGGATTCCGTCGCCTGGATCTCGGCTTCCGCCGCATCGGACGCCGCCTCGAACGCGACCAGCGCGCTGAGTCCGGCGTCGCTCAGCGTCTGCCGCAATACCGGATCGCGTGCCGCCGCGGGCTGGTCGAACGCTGCGTCGAGGGCTGGGCGGAGGCGCCGCAAGTCGTCCACGTGGATCCGGAGTTCGGCGCTCTTCGCCGCCAGGGGGGCATCGCCCAGGCGGTCCAATTCAGCCAGCGCATCGTCGACGGCGGCATCGAAGATATCGCGGGCTTCGAGCGCGATCTGGCGCTGGACACGGCCGGCATCGGGTTCGAGCAGGAGCGCGTTCAGGGACCAGCCCCGCTCGGCGCGGAGCTGATTCAAACTGGCGAACAGGTTGCGATCGATTTCCACGTATTCGGCCGCCCGGACCGCAGTATCGAGCCGTGTCTTGCTGCGCGCGACGTCCAAGGCAGCGATCGCGATGGCCATGACGCTCGCGAGCATCAGAATAGACATCAGGACGAACCGAATCGAGAGGCGCATCGCGATCATCCGACAAACTTAGGATCAACAACGATCCCATGTTTTTAACTTGAATGATCTTTATCATCAAGAGAAAATTCATGATATCTAATAAGGTATCGCGGATCTAAATTATTCTGATGCTATAAGTCACCATACTCAATCTGCGAATGTTCAGAAGTTTTCGGTCCATTCGAGCAATATTTGATCGCCGTCTGCACGTCGATGATCGGCACAGCTGCGGCGTCGGAACGATCGTCGGGCGTCCCGGGAGGATCGGTCGGGACCGCGCCGGCCGCGTTTACCGACGGCCCGCGTGCCAGTCCTGCAGGGCCGCCAGCGTCACCACATGACCCGGCCATGCCAGCCCGGCGAGATGCCGATGAGGGCGACCCGGCTCGCCGAGATCGGACACCGCCGAGAAGGCACCGTCGAGCCGGTGGCTCTCGGTGTAGCGGCTGCGGGTCGCGAGGACCGGCAGGCCGGCGCCGCGGGCCGAGGCGATGCCGGCAGTCGAATCCTCGAACGCCACCGCCTCCGTGGCGGCGACATCCAGGCCGGCGAGCGCCAGCAGAAAGATATCGGGGGCCGGCTTCTTGCGCTTCGCCTCGTCGCCGGACGCGATCACGTCGAAGGGTTGGGCACCCGGCGGGAAGTTGACGGCCAGGAGTTGGTCGACGTTCGGCCGACTGGTGGTGGTGGCGATCGCGAGCCGGATCCCGGCCCCCCGGGCCTCGGCGACGAGTCGGGCAATCCCGGGGCGCAGGGGCAACCGGCATTCCGACAGGAGTTCGCCATACCCGGCGGTCTTGCGGGCGTGAATCTCGGGAGCCAGCGCGTGGAGCGCGCCCGCCTCGGCCGCGTGCTGCGTGTCGATGTAGTGGGCAAGGCGCTCCTTGCCGCCCATCACGGTGAGCAGGTCGGCGTAGAGCGCCGCATCCCAGTGCCAGGGCAGGCCGACGGCCGCGAAGGCGCGGTTGAAGGCCTGCCGGTGCAGGTCCTCGGTCTCGGCGAGGGTCCCATCGACGTCGAAGATCAGCGCCCTCAGCACGTGAGGTCGCGACCGGAGGCGCCCTCCGCGCTCTCACGGATCGCCGCGATGCGCTCCGCGTAGGCCTGCGGGCCGCCGCTGAAGACCGCGTTGCCGGCCACGAAGGTGTCGGCGCCGGCACGGCTTGCCGCCTTCACGGTCTCGGCATCAATGCCGCCGTCGACCTGGATGCGGATGTCCCGACCGGCCGCCATGGCCCGCACCCGGGCCACAGCCTCCATGCTGCTCTTTAGGAACTTCTGGCCGCCGAAGCCGGGATTGACGGTCATCACCAGCACCAGATCCACGAGGTCAAGCACTGGCTCGACCATCGTCGCGGGGGTACCGGGATTGATCGCCACGCCCGCGCGCTTGCCGAGGTCGCGGATGGTCTGGAGCGAGCGATGGATGTGCGGCCCGGCCTCGGCGTGGACCGTGATCCCGTCGGCGCCGGCCTCCGCGAAAGCGGCGAGGTAAGGATCGGCCGGGGCGATCATCAGGTGAACGTCGAAGAACTTGTCGCTGTGCGGCCGGAGCGCCTTCACCACCGGTGGCCCGAAGGTGATGTTGGGCACGAAGTGGCCGTCCATCACGTCGAGGTGGATCCAGTCGGCCCCGGCCGCGTCGACGGCGCGGGTTTCTTCCGCCAAGCGCGCGAAATCGGCCGAGAGGATCGATGGGGCGATAACGGGAGGCAGCATCACGGATCTTCCAACAACAATCGGGCTGAGATGGCGTTCGGCGCACGGGCCGGCCCCACCTGGTCCCTCATCCTGAGGTGCCGGGTGGGAGCGACGTTTCAGGTGGTTCCACGGTGCGCCTCCCCGGTCAGGCCAGCCGGCGCCGCCGCTCGACGAGCTGCATGATCATCGGCGTCAGGATCAGCTGCATGGCGAGATCCAGCTTTCCACCCGGGATCACGATGGAATTGGCCCGGCTCATGAAGCTGTCGTGGATCATGGAGACGAGGTAGGAAAAATCGATCCCCTTCGGATCCTTGAAGCGGATCACGACCAGCGACTCGTCGGCGGTGGGGATCCAGCGGGCGATGAACGGGTTCGAGGTATCGACCGTCGGCACTCGCTGGAAGTTGATGTCGGTGAAGGAGAATTGCGGACAGATGGTCTGCACGTAGTCGGGCATGCGCCGCAGGATCACGTCCGTGACGGCGTCGGTGGAGTAACCACGGAACGAGCGGTCCCGGTGCAGCTTCTGGATCCATTCGAGGTTGATCACCGGCACGACGCCGATCTTCAGGTCGGCGTAACGGGCGATGTCGACGTCCGGGTCGGCCACGCAGCCGTGCAGCCCCTCGTAGAACAGAAGATCGGAATCCGGCGGGAAGGACTCCCACGCGGAGAAGCTGCCCTCCGGGATGCCGTAGGCTTGCGCGTCGTGGGCGTCGTGGGCGTAATGGCGGGTCCGGCCAGTCCCGGCCTCGGCGTAGCTGCGGAACACAGCCTCCAGTTCCGGCAGCAGGTTCGCCCGCGGCGCGAAATGGGACAGGGTCGGCTCGCGCGCCATCATGGCCCGCATCGTATCCCGGTCGAAGGCGTGGAAGCCGTCGCCCTCGATGAACACCGCCCGCACATCCTCCCGGCGGAAGATCTGCTCGAAGGTGTTGCGCACCGAGGTGGTGCCGGCCCCGGAGGATCCGGTCACCGAGATGATGGGGTGCCGCGCGGACATGTCCCTGGACTTCTCCCTGGACTTCGCGTTGCGCCTAAGACCGTATCAGGCCGCGCTGGCCGAAGAGCGGCGAGCGGCCGGCATCGGGCTTGCCGCCGCCGTAGTAGGTCGCGACGCAGTCCACCTCCTCGGTGGAGCCGCAGACCAGCGGCGCCCGCTCGTGGATGCCGGTGGCCACGAGATCGAGGATCCGCGTCTGTCCATCGGTGGCGGCGCCGCCGGCCTGCTCGATCAACATCGCCACGGGGGCGACCTCGTAGAGCAGCCGGAGGCGGCCGCGAGCGTAGTTCTTCCGCGCGTCCCCCGGGTAGAGAAACACGCCGCCGCGGGTCAGGACGCGCTGGATGTCGGCCACCAGGGAGGCCAGCCAGCGCATGTTGTAGTCCTTGTCGCGCGGGCCCTCGGTGCCGCGCTGGCAATCCTCGATGTAGGCCTTGACCGGCGCATCCCAGTGCCGGGCGTTCGAGGCGTTGATGGCGAATTCCTTCGCGGAGGCCGGCACCGACATGGCCGGGCTCGTGAGGCGGAACGTGCCCTCGGCACGGTCCAGCACGTAGCATTGGGTGCCCTCGCCGAGGGTCAGGATCAGCGCGGTGGCCGGGCCGTAGGTCACGAAACCGGCGGCGATCTGCGCCGAGCCGGGGGTCGTGAACGAGGCCAGGGGGTTGGCCGGATCCTTGATCGACGGCCGGATGCCGAAGATCATGCCCACCGCCATGTTCACGCCGATGTTCGACGAGCCGTCGAGGGGGTCGATGGCGACCGCCAGCGGCGCGTCCGGGTTCAGCCGCATCACCTCCTCGGCCTCCTCGGAGGCGACCTCGGCGACCGGCGCACTCCGCAGGGCCGCCGTCACGCTCTCGTGAGCGATCACGTCGAGGGCCTTCTGCACGTCGCCGTCGCTGTTATGGTCCCCCGCCGCCGCGAGGTCGCCCCCGAGCGCACCGCGCCCGATCCGCTCGCTGATCTCGACCGCCGAGCGGGCCACGGCCGCGATCACCGCGGCAGCGTCCGTCAGCGCCGGGTCCGCTTTCACGGCCTGCGCGAGGCACGTCTCGAGGGGCGTCCCGATCGCCGCTGAAATTGCCATCGGCCTACTCCTCCTGCTCGGATCCCGTCCGTCGGGATCGTGCGTTCCGCGCCGGCTCTGTAGCGGCCGTCCAGGTCCCAAGATAGCGGTCTCTGTCTCCGGATCGACAAGAACCCGCGTCCAGACCGCCAAGATTTCTGTTCGGTCTTGTGCCATAGGACGAAAAAAACGAGATGTCCGCCATGCGCAACCTCTCCCTCAAGCAGCTTCAGGCGGTCGCTGCGGTCGCCCGCCTCGGCACCATGACCCGGGCGGCGCAGGAGCTGAACGTCACCTCCGCCGCGCTCTACGCGCGCATCCGGCAACTGGAGGAGGAGGCCGGGCTGCTGCTGTTCGACCGCACGCCCGGCGGCCTCAAGCCGACCGATGCCGGACGCGAGATGCTCTGGGCCATCGACAGCATCAACACTGTCCTGGAGACCTGCACCGACCGGCTGCGGACCCTGCGCGGCGCCGAGGGCGGGCGCGTGGCGCTCGGCGTCGTGTCGACCGCCAAGTATTTCGCGCCGCAGGTGATCGCCGGGTTCGTCAAGAAGCATCCCGGCGTCGAGATCAGCCTGTCGGTGCGCAACCGCGGCCAGACCGTCGAGGCCCTGCGCGGCTACGAGATCGATTTCGCCCTGATGGGCCGCCCGCCCCGGGATTTCCCGATCGAGGCGGCAACCTTCGGTCCGCACCCGATCGTGCTGATCGCCCCCCCGGATCACCCCCTCGCGGGCAGGGCCGGCCTGAACCGGGAGGATCTCGCCGATCAGCCGTTCTTCCTGCGCGAGGAGGGCTCGGGCACCCGCATGGTCTTCGAGGAGTTCATGGCCGGCGTCCTGGTGAAGCGGGCGCCGCTCGACATCGACACTGGGTCGAACGAGACCATCAAGCAGGCTGTCATGGCCGGGCTCGGCATCGCGTTGCTCTCCGTCCACTCGGTGGCGGCCGAACTGGAGAGCGGACGCCTCGTGCTCCTCAACGTGAAGGGCCTGCCGATCCGGCGGGACTGGTACGCGGTCCGCCGCGCCGACAAGGTGCTGGGCCCGGCGGCTTCCGCGGTCTGGTCCTACCTGATGGCGGAGGGCGCGCGCAGCCTGCCGGGCGTCGCGCAGAGCGGCTTGGCGCTCACGGGAGTCCGGGCTTGAGCGCGGCCGGGATCGTCGTCGCCGGCGCGGGACAGGCGGGCTTCCAGCTCGCCGCCTCCCTGCGCGAGGGCGGGTTCAGGGACCCGATCACCCTGGTGGGCGACGAGGCCGCCCTCCCCTACCAGCGTCCGCCCCTGTCGAAGGCCTACCTCGCCGGGAAGACCGACCAGGCGGGGCTGTTCCTGCGGCCGCCGGGCTTCTTCGCCGAGCACGCGATCGGCCACCGGCCGAGCATCCGCGCCGTCGGGGTCGACCGGGCGGAGCGCCGCCTGCGCCTCTCAGACGGCGCGAGCCTGCCCTACGACCATCTGGTGCTCGCGACCGGCGCGCGCAACCGGCCCCTGCCAGTCCCGGGCGCCGACCTCCACGGCGTACACCAGCTGCGCGGCCTCGCGGATGCCGACGCGCTCAAAACGGAGATCGAAGCGGCGCGGGCGATCGTCGTGGTGGGCGCCGGCTTCATCGGTCTCGAATTCGCGGCCGTGGCGGCCGCGCGCGGCCTTCCCGTGACGGTGATCGAGGCGGCCGAGCGTCCGATGGCCCGGGCGGTCTCGGCGGAGATGGGGGATTTCTTCCGAGGCGCCCAGGAGGGGATGGGCGTGCGCTTCGCCTTCGGTGCCGGCGTCACCGCGATCCTCGGGCGGGACGGGCATGCGGCCGGTGTCGCGCTGGCCGATGGCCGGGACCTCGTCGCCGACCTCGTCCTCGTCGGGATCGGCGTGCTGCCGAACCGGGAGCTCGCCGCGGAGGCGGGCCTGCCGGCCGAGGACGGGGTGCGGGTCGACGCGTTCCTCGCCACACCCGACCCGGCCATCTCGGCGATCGGCGACTGCGCCCGGTTCCCCAGCCCCTTCGCCCGGGGGCTCACGCCGGACGGCACGGTGCGCATCGAATCGGTGCAGAACGCCATCGACCAGGGGCGCTGCCTCGCGGCCCGGCTCGTCGGAAAACCCGCCGTCTACGGGGCGCTGCCCTGGTTCTGGAGCGACCAGGGCCCGCACAAGCTGCAGATCGCCGGGCTGTCGGGCGCCGGCGACGCCAGGGTGGTCCGCGGTTCCGGCAACGCCTTCTCGGTGTTCCGCTTCCGCGACGGGCGCCTGAGTGCGGTGGAATCCGTCGACCGGGCGGGCGACCACATGATCGCCCGGCGGCTCCTCGCGGTCGGGACGCCGCTGACACCGGAACAGGCAGCCGATCCGGCCTTCGACCTCAAGGCGTTGGCGCTGCAGCGGCCCTGACGATCCGCTCAGCCCGGGAACGCGACGGGGGGCGACTTCTGCCGCAGGGCGATGGCGGTGCCGATGCCGAGCGCCAGGATGGTGACGGCACAGGCCGCGAGCGCTCCGAACTGGCCGAGGCCGATCAGGGCCTGCCCGATCACCGCGACGCCGAGCGCCTGCCCGCAGAAGAACGAGAAGGCGTGGAGCGCCACCGCCGAGGCGCGGGCGGTGGGCGCCACCTCGGTCACCTGGGTTTGATAGGTGTTGTGCAGCATGTAGAATCCGAGGCCCATGGCGGTGAGCGCGGCGCAATCGACCTGCCAGGAACCGGCGAGCCCGACCACCGTCAGGGACACGCCGCAGATCAGGCCGCCGCCGATCAGCATCCGCGGCAGGCCGAGCAGCCGCACCAGCAGGCCGACGAGCGCCGAGTAGAGCAGGCCGCCGACCGCGAACCCCGCCAGCACGAGCCCGGCCTCGCGGGGGCCGCCCTCCCCGCGGGCCTCGATCAGAGGAGCGAGGTGCGGGAACACGCCGAAGATCGCGATGGCCTCGATGAACACCGCCGAGAACAGCACCCGCGCCCGGGGATTGCCCAGGATCGTCCGATAGCGCCGCACCGCCTCGCCGAAGGCCGGCCGCCGGGCGGGAGCCCGGCCGGTCCGATCGAAGCCGAACACGGTCGCCCCGCAGGCGACGGCTGCCACCACAGCGGTGACGGCGAAGACACCGCGCCAGCCGATCGCCGCCTCGATCAGGCCCGCGAAGGTCGAGCCCGAGAGCTGGCCGAGGATCACCGCGACCAGGAACCGCCCGATCGCCACCTGCCGGCTCTCCATCGGCACGCGGTCGCCCAGCAGCGCCAACGAGAGGGGAATGCAGCCGCCGGCCGCCGCCCCCGCCAGCATGCGCAGGCCGAACAGGCTACCGATATCCGGGGCGACGCTGCACAGGGTGAGGGCCACGGCGAGCACCGCCAGGCAGGTGCTCATCACCCGTTCCTTGCCGAGCGCGTCGCCGATCGGCCCGAGCACCGGCTGGATGAACGCGTAGGGCAGCGCGAAGGCGGTGGAGAGCAGCGCCACCGTGTGGGCGTCGCTCGCGAGATCCCGGGCGAGCACGCCGACGAGCGGTTCCACCGAGCGAAGCGCGAAGGTGCTGCCGAACCCCGCGCAGGCCAGCACGACGATCAGGCGCGGGATCGACGTGGCCGGCGCCGCGGGACGCGTCGCGGCGGGGGTGAGCGCCGATTCGGTGCTGTCGGTCATGGGGACGCTTCGCGACGCGGTCTAAACCAGACTCGCGGCATCGCATCTCCACCGCCGCAGCGGAACCCCGCCGCGCGACAGATCAGCGTGCGTAGAACGCCGGATCCGCCTCGTCGGTCGGGTGCGCGAACGCCCAGCGCAGGGCGGAGGAGAGCGGCACGTTGTAGTTGAGGCCGCGCGGCGGCACGGGCTTCAGGAACCAGCGATCGTAGATCGTCGCGATCTCGGCGCTGCGGTAGAGGTCGGCGGTCGCCCGGTCGACCACCGCCTTGAACGCCGGATCGTCCCGGCGCAGCATGATCCCGTAGGGCTCCGGGTTCGACAGGGTCTCCTGGCTGACCACGTAGGCGGCGGGATCCTTGGATTGGGCCGCGACGACGCTGAGCTGCACGTCGTCCATGACGAAGGCCGCCGCCCGGCCGGTCTCCACGAGGAGGAAGGCCTCCGGAACATCCTTGGCGGCGATCACCGTGATGCCGAGCTTCCGCTCGTTGTTGGCCTTGATCAGCATCAGGATGTTGGTGGATCCGGCCACCGACGCGACGGTCTTGCCCCGCAGGTCGTCAAGCCCGGCGATATTCTGGTCCTTCTTCGACACGAAGCGCGTCGCCGTCAGGAAGTGGGTGTTGGTGAAGGCCACCTGCTTCTTGCGGTCGGCGTTGTTGGTCGTGGTCCCGCATTCGAGGTCGACGGTTCCGTTGGTGATCAGCGGGATCCGCGACGAGGAGTTGACGAACTCCATGGCGACGCCGAGGGCGGGCATCTTCAGCTCGCGCTTCACCGCCTCGGCGATCTTCAGGCAGATGTCGACCGCGAAGCCCACGACCTTCTGGTTCTGATCGAGGTAGCTGAACGGAGGCGCGGTATCCCGCACGCCGAGCACCAACCTGTTGCTGTCCTGGATCTTCCTGAGAGTGCCGGTGCGTTCGCCCGCCTGGGCGGATGTGCCGAGAAGAAGGGCGGCGAGGACGGGAGCGAGCAGACGCATGGGCGGGGCTGTTCCAGTGGCGCGGTGGGAGAACCGGATCCGTCGGCCGGGAGCCCGACCGCGCACCGGATCGAGCTCCCGATGGCCTCAGCAAGAGTCCGGCCGCGCGCTCACGTGGCCGCGGCGGCATCGGCCGCGGCGGCATTGGCTTCGGCGGCATGGGTCTCGGCAAGCTGCGCATCCGCCGCCGCGACCTTCCGGGACGCCGGTCGGGACCGGATCCGCTCCACATAGGCGGCCAGGACCGGCGCGGGCTCGACGAGACCGAAGCCCATCGTCCAGCCCAACGCGCCGCCCCACAGGATGTCGGCCGCGCTGAAGCGCTCGCCCAGCAGGTACGGACCCGGCGTCAGCGCCCCCGTGATGCCCGCGATAACGCTGTCGTAATCGGCGTAGGCCGACAGGCCCCGGGGGCCCGGCTCCCGCTTCAGGTGGCGGTCGATCACCGCAGGCTCGTAGCAGGACCCGTAGAACACCATCCAGCGCAGGTAGGTCGCGCGTGCCGGGTCGGTCGCCGCAGGGGCGAGACCGGCCTCCGGGAACAGATCGGCGAGGTAGAGGTAGCCGGCGGCCTGCTCAGTCACCAAGGCCTCGCCGTGGCGGATGGCCGGCACCTTCGCCATCGGGTTGATCGCTCGGTAGGCGTCCCGGAGATGCTCGCCGGCGCGCATGTTGAGCGCGTGCAGCCGGTACGGAACACCCAGCTCCTCGAGCAGCACGCGCACCCCCGATGAGCGCGTATTGGGTGAATGATAGAACTCAATGTCGGGTTTGTTTGCCATACTGTCCCTGCCAGTATCGTCGATTCGCGCGGCAGCACGCTCTTACCGGGCGGGGGCCGGGTCAACCGCGGTTCCGGCCGCCGTGGTGCGACGGACCGGAATCGCGGCAGGTGCGTTGGGCGATTGTGCGATGCCGCGCGTTGGGGTGCCGACCGGCGCCGCGCGGGCCGGGGGTGCGAGTTTTTTCGATGGCGAAGATTCTGTTGGTCGAGGATCACGAAGAGATCTGGGACTTCCTCTCCCGTCGCCTCAAGCGGCGCGGCTACGAGGTGATCCTGGCGCATGACGGCGAGGCCGGTGTCCGCCAAGCCCGGTCGGGCCAGCCCGACGTCATCCTGCTCGACATGAACCTCCCGGTCCTCGACGGCTGGTCGGCCGCCCGTGCGCTGAAATCCGGCTCCGACACCCGGGCGATCCCGATCATCGCGCTCACCGCCCACGCCATGTCGGGGGACCGGGACAAGGCGATCCAGGCCGGCTGCGACGACTACCATCCGAAGCCCGTCGATTTCTCCAAGCTCCTCAGCCAGATCAGCGCCGCCCTGGGCGAGACCGCGCAGGCGGGCTGATATGACTCCCGACCTGGTTCCCGGCCCCCGCGCCGCCCGTCCCGACGCCGCGGAAGCGGTCGTCCTCCGATCCGAGCCGAGTGGAGCGTCCCGTTGAGCGAGGATCCCGTCACAGCCCAGCGCCTGCGGGAGGGCCTGCCGGTCATCGTCGCGCTGGCCTCGCTGCTCCTCGTCGTGGGGACGATGGCGGCGCTCTATCTCGGGCGCGATATCCTCGTGCCCGTGACGCTGGCGATCCTCCTCAGCTTCGTGCTGGTCCCGGCGGTCCGCATGCTGCGGCGGCTGCGCGTGCCGCGCGCGCCCGCGGTGCTGCTTGTGGTGGTGATCGTGTTCGGCGCCCTGTTCGGGATCGGCAGCCTCATCGCCAGCGAGGCGTCCCAGCTCGCCTCCGACCTGCCGCGCTACACGCAGGTGATGCGCACGAAGATCAAGGACCTGCGCGGCGCGACGGCCGGGACCGGCACGCTCTCGCGCATCGTCGACATGGTGCAGGATCTCAGCGCAACCCTGCAGCCGCCGCCAGCCGCGGAGGTCAAGGGCGAGCCCGGTTCGCGCACGCACCCACTCACCGTGGAGCTCACGCCCGCCCGCACCAGCGTCGTCGACACGCTGCAGACCTTCGTGGGCCCGGTCCTCCACCCGCTGGCCACGACCGGCCTGATCCTGATCTTCACAATCTTCATCCTGCTCCAGCGCGAGGACCTGCGGAACCGCGCGATCAAGCTCGCGGGCGGCTCGGGCGACCTGCGCCGCACAACGGCGGCGATCGACGATGCCACGAGCAGGCTCAGCCGGTTCTTCCTGGCGCAGCTCGCCCTCAACATCGCCTTCGGCCTGGTGATCGGCGTCGGGCTCTGGATCATCGGCGTGCCGAGCCCGACGCTGTTCGGCGTGCTCGCGGCGATCCTGCGCTTCGTGCCCTATATCGGGGCGGCGATCAGCGCGCTGCTGCCGGTGATCCTGGCCGCCGCGGTCGACCCCGGCTGGAGCATGGTCATCGCCACCGCGGCCCTGTTCCTGGTGGTCGAGCCGATCTGCGGCCACGTGATCGAGCCGCTGCTCTACGGCCATTCCACCGGCCTCTCGCCGGTCGCCGTCATCCTGGCGGCGACGATCTGGACCTACCTGTGGGGTCCGATCGGCCTCGTTCTGGCCACGCCGCTCACCGTCTGCCTCGTGGTGCTGGGACGGCATGTGGAGCGGCTCTGGTATCTCGACGTTCTGCTCGGCGACCAGCCCGCGCTCTCGCCCCCCGAGATCTTCTACCAGCGCATGCTGGCCGGCGATCCCGTCGAGGCGATCGACCAGGGCTGGCAGTTCCTGAAGGAGCGCGCCCTCGTCACCTACTACGACGAAGTCGCCCTGGCCGGATTGCTGCTCGCGCAGGAGGACCTCTCGCGCGGGACGCTTGACCGCGGCCGTCAGGCGGAGGTCGGCGCGGCGATCCGCACGGTGGTGGACCGTCTGGGCACCGCACCGGTCGCGCGGCGGACCAGGCGGGCCGCCGGACGCAGCCCGGACACCGAGACAGCGGCCGCGCTGGCCGCCGTGGGGCCCGACCGGCAGGTGGCCGGCATCGTGCTGGCCCGGGAGGATCTCGCCCCGAACTGGCGGAGCGAGGCGCCGGTCCTGTGCGTGTCGAGCCGGGGGCCGTTCGACGAGGCTGCGACCCTGATGCTGAGCCAGATCCTCGGCCGGCACGGGCTGGCCTCGCAGATCCTGTCGATGGCGGCGATCCGCGCCGGCGAGCGTCCCGACAACCCGGACGGCGTCGCGCTGATCTGCTTCTCCTACCTGGAGCCGGTGAGCCTGTCGCAGATCCGCTTCACGGTCCGGCAGGCCCGGGCCGCGGTGCCGGGGGTCCGGATCCTCGTCGGATTCTGGAGGGAGCGCGACCCGGCCACCCTCGACCGCCTGCGCCGGGCGACCTCGGCCGATTTCCTCGTGACGTCGCTGAACGAGGCGCTCTCGGCCGTGCTGAATGCCTGCCGGGAACCGTCCCCCGCACGCCCCCTGCCGGTGCAGACCGCGGCGCTTCCCAGACCGGTCCGGACGGCGGCGGCGTGAGACGACCGGCCTCCCCCGGCCTCTCAACAGGCCTGGCGCAGCCGACGCAGCGGTGCGGTCGACTTCGCGTTCCGGACAATTACAGTCGCACGCGCCAGGCGGAAGCGGCGCGCCCTCTGCTTCGACGGCCCGGGGAATAAAGACCGCCTTCCATGTCCGAGACACCAGAAACCCCGCCGGTCGGACCAAGTCCGCAAGTCCGGGACGGCGCGCCGAGCGACGTCACCGACCGCAAGAGCGACATCTTCTTCGCGGCGGTCGAGACCACGCGGATGCCGATGATCGTGACCGATCCGCGCCAGCCCGACAATCCGATCATCTTCGCCAACCGGGCCTTCCTGGCGATGACGGGCTACACGCCCGAGGAGCTGGTCGGCCGCAACTGCCGGTTCCTCCAGGGGCCCGAGACGGACCGCGGGACCGTCGCTCAGGTCCGCACGGCGATCGCCGAGAAGCGCGAATTCGCCACCGAGATCCTGAACTACCGCAAGAACGGCTCAACGTTCTGGAACGCCCTGTTCGTCTCACCGGTCTACAACGCCGAAGGCGAGCTGGTTTACTACTTCGGCTCCCAGCTCGACGTGTCGCGCCGCCGCGACGCCGAGGAGGCGCTCGGCCAGGCGCAGAAGATGGAGGCGCTGGGCCAGCTCACCGGCGGCATCGCGCACGATTTCAACAACCTGCTGCAGGTGATCGTCGGCTACGTCGACATCCTCGCGGCCGGCCTGGAGAAGGCGGATGCCGACCGCGCCCGCCTCGGGCGCGCCACCGAGAACATCCGTCAGGCCGCGGACCGCGCGACGACCCTGACGCAGCAACTCCTCGCCTTCGCCCGCAAGCAGCGGCTGGATGGACGCGCCGTCAACCTCAACACCCTGGTCGAGGGCATGGGCGAGATGGTCGCCCGCTCCGTCGGCGAGGCCGTGAAGATCGAACTCGATCTCGCCAAGGACCTCTGGAACTGCCGCGTCGACCCCACCCAGGCGGAGGTCGCGATCCTCAACGTGCTGATCAACGCCCGCGACGCCATGCCGGACGGCGGCACCGTGCGGATCACCACCGAGAACAGCGAGGTCGCCTCCGGTGGCGACGTCGGACCGTTGCGCGATGGCCGCTACGTCAGCATCGCGATCCGGGACACCGGCACCGGTATCCCGCCGGCCGTGCTGGCGCGGGTGATGGACCCGTTCTTCACCACCAAGGAGGAGGGCAAGGGGACCGGCCTCGGGCTGTCGATGGTCTACGGTTTCGCCAAACAGTCGGGCGGCGCGGCGCAGGTCGAGTCGACGGTGGGCGAGGGCACGACCGTGCGCCTGTCGTTCCCGGCCACGGACGGCGCCGTGAAGGCGCCCTCCAAGGTCGCGCTCCGCACGGTGGACCGGCAGGGCACCGAGACGATCCTGATCGTCGACGACCGGGAGGACGTGGCAGAGCTCGCCCGGACCATCCTGAGGGATTTCGGCTATACGACGCTGACGGCCAGCAATGCCCGCGAAGCGCTGGAGATCCTGGATTCCAGCGGCCGGGTCGATCTCCTGTTCACCGACCTGATCATGCCGGGCGGCATGAACGGCGTGCTCCTCGCCCGGGAGGCCCGACGTCGCCAGCCCCGGCTCAAGATCCTGCTGGCGACCGGCTACGCGGAGGCGAGCCTGGAGCGAACCGATATCGGCGGTTCGGAGTTTGACCTCCTCAACAAGCCTTACCGGCGCACGGAGCTGGTCCGCCGCGTGCGGGCGATCCTCGACGGGCCGACCGGTGTGGGCTGAGCGTCGGGAGATGGTCGATGTCCCAGGGCGACAAGTCGAAGTACACCGACAAACAGAAGCGCAAGGCCGAGCACATCGCCGAGTCCTACGAATCCCGCGGCGTGCCCGACAAGGAAGCGGAGGCGCGCGCGTGGGCGACCGTCAATAAGGATGACGGCGGCGGCAAGAAGCCGGGTGGCTCGGGCCGGGGCAAGGCCACCGGGCATCCGGCGGCCCACAAGGGCGGCGCGACCGGGGGCGCGGCATCCGCCGGGCGGACGCCGTCCGAGCGCTCCGCCTCCGCCAGGAAGGCCGCGGCGACCCGGAAGGCCAACGCGGCGGCGCGCGCCTGAGACGGATCGAGCGGCACCGGCGAAGCCGCGCGGCCCTCGCGGGTCGCCCGACTGGAGGCGGCCTCATCCCCTCCGCTCCGCGAGCTTGACCAATGTGTGCAGCATCCGATTGGCCGGCGTCGGGATGCCGAGGGCCGCCCCCTTGCGCACGACGTAGCCGTTGAGGTGGTCGATCTCGCTGGGGCGGCCTCGGGCCAAGTCCTGCGCGGTTGACGAGCGCTGATCGGCCATCGTCTCGCTGAGTGCCATGACGCCGTCGAAGATATCGGGTTGCACCGTTACGCCGGCGGCTCCGGCGACGGCGACGCATTCCCGCACCACATCGGCCATGGACGCGACGACGCCCTCCCCCTGGACGAGCCGGCCGTAGGGCAGTTGCGTCAGCGCCGAGAGGGCGTTGTAGGCGCAGTTCAGGATCAGCTTGCCCCAGAGGGCGTCGAGGGCGCGTGCCGACACGGTGGTCGGGATGCCGGCCGCCGCGAAGGCGGCGGCGAATCCCTCGCTCGCCTCCGACGCACCGAGGATCAGGTCGCCCCGCCCGTTGTGCCGGACGCGGCCCGCCCCGGCCATCGCGGTGGCGACGTAGACCGCCACCGGCACGACCGGCCGTCCGAGGACCGCGGAGAGGCGCTCGGCATTGTCGACGCCGTTCTGGAGGCTGAGGATCGTGGCGGACGGATCGAGATGCGGCGCGATCATCGCGCCGGCCGCTTCGGTATCGCCGGACTTGACGCAGACCAGCACGAGATCGGCGCCCGCGACGCCGTTGCCCTCGGTGGTCGCCCGCACGGGGACCGAGGCGGTTCCCGCCGCGCTGTCCAGCACCAGACCGTCCGACCCCACCGCCGCGACCAGGGCCGGGCGGCCGATCAGCGTCACCGTGTGGCCGGCCTTCGCCAGGACAAATCCGTAGTAGCAGCCGACCGCGCCGGCCCCCACGACGGCGACGTTCATGACGGCGTCGTCCATGCGGGTCCGGCTCATCGCGCTGCGGCCGCCGCGCGCTCGGGATGAAACGGCGCCGTGCCCACGGCGCTCCGGCCGACATGGTCGAGCAGCGCCTGGGCCGGGTGGCGCAGCCGCACGCCGTCGACGAGCTTGGCCTGCGACCGGCAGGAATAGCCGTCGGCCAGGAGGGTGCAACCGGGAGCCTCAGACACGTGTCGGCCCCAGCTCAGGTTGTAGATCGCCTTCGAGGTGGCGCGGTGGCGTGCCTCGTGGCCGTAGGTCCCGGCCATGCCGCAGCAGCCGGAGGCCGGAACGTCGAGCCGCAGCCCGAGATGGGCGAACAGCGCCTGCCAGTCCCGGACCGCACCCGGCGCGTTGGTGCGCTCGGTGCAGTGGGGCAGCAGGCGCATGCGTGCGTCGCCCTGGCGCGGCGCGATCCGGTCGAGCCGGGTCGCCAGCCATTCCTGCAGGAGCTGGACCTTCGGCAGGTCTCCGCTGCCGAGCGCCTGCGCGTACTCGGACCGGTAGGTCAGCGTCATGGAGGGGTCGATCCCGACGAGGGGCACGCCCTGGCGCGCGAAGTCCCGGAGCATCGCGGCGTTCGACCGGGCGACGGCCGCGAACCGGGCCAGGAATCCGTGCACGTGCAGCGGCTTGCCGTTCGGGCGGTAGGGCACGAGCCAGGGCTTGAAGCCCAGCGCGATGAGCAGCGCGCAGCTGTCGGCCACGACCTCCGCGTCGAAGTGGCTGGTGAACGCGTCCTGCACCACCAGCACCGAGGCCTCGCGCTCCTGCGGGTCCAGCCGGGCCAAAACCTCCGGTGTCGCCACCGTGACGCCGAGACCGGCCAACCGCGCCTTGAGATCGACCGGCGACAGGGCGGGGATCTCGACCAGTCCGGCCTTGGCCAGGAGCAATCGCGCCATCGGATTGCTCAGGAGCGCGTTGCTCAGGCGCGGCCACCGCGCCGCCAGCGGCAGGAGCGGCTCGAGGGCCGCCACGAGGTGATCCTTGAGGGGGCGGGCATAGCGGGTGTGGTACAGGGCCAGGAACTTGGCCCGGAAGGTCGGCACATCGACCTTGATCGGGCAGGAGCCCGTGCAGGACTTGCAGGCGAGGCAGCCGTCCATCGCCTCCTTGACGGCATGGGAGAAATCCTCCGTCTCGGACCGTCGCCGGACCGCGCTCCGCAGGGTGGCCGCCACCTCGCGGAGCCACCCGGCGCGCTGCCGCGCCAGTTCGGCGGTCGGATCGGCGCCCTCCGCCGCGGCGCGCCGCAGCCATTCGCGCATCAGCGAGGCCCGGCCCTTGGGCGAATGCCGGCGCTCCCGGGTCGCCTTCCACGACGGGCACATGGCTTCGTCGGCATCGAAGCTGAAGCAGGCGCCGTTGCCGTTGCAGTGGAGCGCCTCGTCGAAACTCTGTCGGACCGGGGTCGGGATGGTGCGATCCTGCTCGCCCCTGCGCGGCACCCCGTCGATCCGGGTCAGGTCGTGCCCCTTCGCCGAGGCGATCTTGCCCGGATTCATCCGGTCGCCCGGGTCGAAGGCGCGCTTGACGGCCTCCAGCGCGGGCATGAGCGGTCCGAAGGTCGCGGGCACGAACTCGGAGCGGAAGCCCTTGCCGTGCTCGCCCCAGAGCAGGCCGCCGTACTTGGCGGTGAGCGCCACCACGCCCTCGGTGACCTCGCGGATCAGGCGGTTCTGGTCCGGGTCCTTCAGGTCGATCGCCGGCCGCACGTGCAGCACGCCGGCATCGACGTGGCCGAACATGCCGTAGCGCAGGCCCTTGCCGTCGAGGAGCGCCCGGAACTCAGCGATGAAGTCGGCGAGCCGTTCCGGCGGGACCGCCGTATCCTCCACGAAGGGGATCGGGCGGGCGTCGCCCTTGGCGGCGCCCAGCAGGCCCACCGCCTTCTTGCGCATCGTCCAGAGCCGCTCGATCGCCTCGCCGCGCCCGATGGTGAAGCCCAGGCGCTTCGTGTCGGTACCGCGCTCGGCCTCCAGCAACCCGGTGAGCCGCCCGAGCGCGGCTTCGACGGCGCCTTCGTCGTCGCCCACGAATTCCACGAGGTTGATGCCGTCCACCGGCCGCCCGGCCGGATCGTCGGGGAAGAAGGCCCGCACTTCGGCCCAGATCGGATCCTTGCGGGCCAGCGCCAGCACGGTCGAGTCGATGGTCTCCACCGAGGCGGCGCCGAACGGCAGCAGCGCCTGTGCGTCGCGGAGCGCGGCGTCGAAATCGATGTACGAGAGCGCCACCAGGACCGACGCCTTCGGGATCCGCAGCACGTTGAGCCGCGCCTCGGCGATCAGCGCCAGCGTCCCTTCGGATCCGCAGAGCACGCTCTTGAGGTCGAAGCGCCCCGACGCGTCGCGCAGATGGGCGAGGTCGTAGCCGGTGAGGCAGCGGTTGAGCTTGGGGAAGCGCTCGGCGATCAGGGCCGCGTTCTCGGTGGCGACGGCGTCGACGGCGCGGTGGATCTCGCCGACGCGGTCGTTGCGCGCCTTGGCGGCTTCCAGGCCCGCCGCGTCCAGCGGCTCGGCGGTCCAGACCGTGCCGTCGGTGAGCACGCAGCTCAGCGCCAGGACATGGTCCCGGGTCTTGCCGTACAGGCACGAGCCCTGCCCGCAGGCATCGGTGGAGATCATGCCGCCGAGGGTGGCGCGGTTCGAGGTCGAGAGTTCGGGCGCGAAGAACAGGCCGTGCTTGGCGAGTTCCCGGTTGAGTTGGTCCTTCACCACCCCCGGCTCGACCCGGACCGTACGGCCGGCGACGTCGATCTCCAGGATGCGGTTCATGTGCCGGGACGTATCGACCACGAGGCCGTGGCCCAGCGACTGCCCGTTGGTGCCGGTCGCCCCGCCCCGCGGCCGGATCACGATCTCGGAGAACCGGGGATCCTCCAGAAGCTTGGCGATGCGGACGAGGTCGTCGCGGCTGCGCGGGAAGGCCACGGCTCCCGGCTCCACCTGGTAGATCGAGTTGTCGGTGGCGAAGACGGTGCGGTCGGCATCCGAGAGCGTCAGGTCGCCTTCGAAGCCGCGCAGGCGCAGCTCGGCGCAGGCCGCGGCATAGAGCGGCACGGCCACGGTATGGCGGGTCAGGACCGGGATCATCCTTGCCTTCTACACTTGGTGGATCGCGTGGGAAGGTCGGCGGTTCCGCCGCGCCCTTCCACCGCATGGGCTGGCATCGCGCTTGCCCTGGGCAGGGTCCCGCAAGGAATGGATGCGCATGAACGCGAGCGTGGAACAGGTCAGGGGCGCCCTCGCCGAACTGATCAAGGCAGCCCTCCTCTCCGACGATGGTCTCAGTTTCGCCTGCCGGGAGGCCGCGCGCAGCAGGATCGCGGCGCTCGCCGCCGAGCCGCCGGACCCTTCGCGCCTGCGCATGGACGGCGCCTGGACACTGGCGATCTCCGATGCGGAAGCCCCCGAGCTGGCACCGCAGGAAGGGCAGGTGAACCTGACTCTGCCGCGTGCCTGCCCGTTCGCCCTCGCGGAGATCCTCGCGCCCGGCTTCGACGTGGACGCGGCGGTTGACCACATCCGGAAGATCGCCTCCACGGGCTGACGCGCCTGTTGAGGACGGACGGGGCGGCGTTGCCGCCGGCGGTCCGGACACCCATCTTAAGATCACAGGATCGAAGTCCGGTCCCATGCCCGCTCGCGGGTCCTGTTTTTGAGACTTGTCCGGCATCCACCTTTTGGCACGACGCACCACCGCACCGGCGGACGAGCCAGCCGCTCCCCCGCCCTTTCCCAGCCGTGAGCAGATCCTCGCCTTCGTTGCGGAGTCGAAGGAGCGCGTCGGCAAGCGGGAGATCGCCCAGGCCTTCGGCATCAAGGGTGCCGCCAAGATCGACCTGAAACGCATCCTCAAGGAGATCGAGGAGGACGGCGCCCTCGACCGCGGCCGCGGCGGCCTCGCGCCGGCGGGCCATCTGCCGCCGGTCGTCCTGTCCGACATCCGCTCCCGGGACCGCCACGGCGATTTCCTGGCGGTCCCGGTGGAGTGGGCCGGCGCGGGCAAGCCGCCCTCCATCGTGCTGACGCAGCCGCGCGGCCCCCGCAAGGGCAACCGCCCGGCGGCGGGCATCGGCGACCGCGCCCTGGTGCGCGTCGAGCGCGACGCCGAGGGCGGCTACAGCGGCCGCGTGATCAAGGTCATCGGCAAGAACCGCGCGGAGATCATCGGCGTCTACCGGGCCGGCGCGCAGGGCGGCCGGATCGTGCCGGTGGAGAAGCGCTCCCAGGGCCGCGAGATCCTGATCCCGCCCGGCGAGGAGGGTCAGGCCCGCGATGGCGACCTCGTCAGCGTCTCCCTGGAACGGGAGACGCGGTTCGGTCTGCCGCGGGGCCGCGTCCGGGAACGCCTGGGCTCGTTGGGCTCCGAGAAGGCGGTGAGCCTGATCGCCCTGCACCTGCACAACATCCCGCACGTCTTCGCGGACGCGACCCTGGCGGAGGCCGATGCCGCCGAGCCGGCGAGCCTGCAGGGCCGGGAGGATTGGCGGGACAGGCCTCTCCTGACCATCGACCCGCCCGACGCCAAGGACCACGACGACGCCGTCATGGCCGAGGCCGATCCCGATCCGGCCAATCCCGGCGGCTTCATCGTCACCGTCGCCATCGCCGACGTCGCAGCCTACGTGCGGGCGGGGTCGAGCCTCGACCGCGAGGCGCTGGAGCGGGGCAACTCGGTCTATTTCCCCGACCGCGTCGTGCCGATGCTGCCGGAGCGGATCTCGAACGACCTCTGCTCGCTCCGCGAGGGCGAGGACCGGCCGGCGCTCGCGGTCCGGATGATCATCGCCGCGGACGGCGAGAAGCGCCGCCACGGCTTCCACCGGGTGATGATGCGCTCCGGTGCCAAGCTCGCCTACGCCCAGGCGCAAGCGGCCATCGACGGCCAGCCGGACGCCGCGACGGAGCCGCTTCTGGAGACGGCGCTGCGCCCCCTCTGGGCGGCCTACGCGGCCCTGCGCGCGGCGCGCGACCGGCGCGGGCCGCTGGCCCTCGACCTGCCCGAGCGCAAGATCCTCCTCAGCCCGGAGGGTGCGGTCGACCGGGTGATCGTGCCGCAGCGCCTCGATGCGCACCGGCTGATCGAGGAGTTCATGATCCAGGCGAACGTCGCCGCCGCCGAGACCCTGGAGCAGGCGCGCCAGCCCCTGATCTACCGGGTGCACGACGAGCCGGCCCTGGAGAAGGTGCGGGCGCTCGGCGAGGTGCTGGCCTCGGTCGGCATCAAGCTGCCGAAGGAAGGCGCGCTGCGCCCGGCCCTGTTCAACCGGATCCTGGCTCAGGCCGCCGAGACCGAGCACGGAGTCTTCCTCAGCGAGGTGATCCTGCGCAGTCAGGCCCAGGCCGTCTACGCCGCCGAGAATCTCGGGCATTTCGGCCTGAACCTGCGCCGCTACGCGCACTTCACGTCGCCGATCCGCCGCTACGCCGACCTGATCGTCCACCGGGCGCTGATCACCGCCTGCAAGCTCGGCGACGACGGACTCGCCAACGAGGTGTCACTCGGCGAGCTGGCGCAGGTCGGCGAGCAGATCTCGGCGGCCGAGCGCCGCGCCATGGCGGCAGAGCGCGAGACGATCGACCGGCTGATCGCCCACCACCTCGCCGACCGGATCGGGGCGACCTTCGAGGGCCAGATCGCCGGCGTGACCCGGGCCGGGCTGTTCATCAAGCTCGACGAGACCGGCGCGGACGGCTTCGTTCCGGTGTCGCAGCTCGGCGCCGACTACTTCCGCCACGAGGAGGGCCGCCACGCCCTGGTGGGCGAGCGGACCGGCGAGACGTTCCGCCTCGGCGACCGGGTCGAGGTGCGCCTCGTCGAGGCCGCGCCGGTGGCGGGCGCGCTGCGCTTCGAGCTTCTCAGCGAAGGCCGGACCCGGACCGGCGCGCGAAACGCCGGGCCGGGCAAGAAGCCCGGTGGACGTCCCTTCAAGGCCGCGCCGCCCGGGCGCCCCTTCGGCATCCGCAACACCGGGTCGCGCCATCGCGGCTCGCGCCGCTGACCCGGGCAGTGTAGACCCTGGCCATGGTCGTCGACGCGCCCCCGGACCGCACCCGCCTGATCCCCGCCATGGCGAGAGGCTTCATCGGCCGCTGCCCGCATTGCGGCCGGGGCCGGATCTTCGGACGCTTCCTGAAGGTGCGGCCGGAATGCGACGAGTGCGGCCTGGAACTGCACCATCATCGGGCCGACGATTTGCCGCCCTACGTGGTGATCTTCATCGTCGCCCACATCGTCGGTTACCTGATCCTGGAGACCGAGAGCGCCTACGAGGTACCCCTCTGGGTCGAGATGGGGGTCTGGCCCGTCTTCACGCTCCTGTTCGCGCTGGGCCTGCTCCAGCCGGTCAAGGGCGCCGTCGTCGGGTTGCAATACGCCCTTGGCATGCACGGCTTCGCCACGCTACCGCGGAGCCGACCCGCCTCGGGGCCGGAGGAGACACGCCTTGCCGCTGCCGCAGCAGGAGCCCCAGATCGCCACAGCTCCTGAGCGGAAGCCCGCCGCCGCGCGCCTGCGGCCGCGGGACGCCGCGACCCTGATCGTGATCGACCGGCGCGGGCGGGGCGGCCCCAAGGTCCTGATGGGCCGGCGCAACCCGAACCTCGCCTTCATGCCGGGCAAGTTCGTGTTCCCGGGTGGCCGTATCGAGCTCGGCGACCGCCACATGCCGGTGGCCGGGGCGCTCCCCGACTACGCGGAGGCGGCGCTGACCCGGCAGGTCTCCCGGCCGCCACACCATCTCGGCCGGGCTCTGGCGCTCGCCGCCATCCGCGAGACCTACGAGGAGACCGGCCTGCTCCTCGGCACGACGGAGCACGGCGCCCCTGAGGACGTCCCGACGGGATGGGAGGGCTTCGCCCTGCACGGCGTGCTGCCCGATCTCGAGGCGCTGCACCTCGTGGCCCGCGCGATCACCCCGCCGAAGCGGGTCCGCCGCTTCGACACGCGCTTCTTCGCCATCGACCGCCGGATGGTGGCGGCCGAGGAGCCGGGGCGGATCACCGCCGACGCCGAACTGACGGAGCTCGCCTGGGTCCGTCTCGACGCGGCGCGCAGGCTCGACCTGCCGTACATCACCCGCGCCGTCCTGGATGACCTGGAGCCGCAGATCGCCGCCGAGTTCGCCCCGCACCGGGTGATCCCCTTCCACTACGAACGCTACGGTCGCCGCGAGCGGGTGGCCTTGTGAGCCGTTCGGAGAAGCTGGGACGGGAGGCGCGGCGGACAATCAGATCGGAGGATGTGGCGGCGATCTCGGCGGCCGTGACCTGCGTCACCGTCGTCGGCATCGGATTGAGCCTCTCGATTCCGCTCCTGTCGATCGAGCTGGAGCGGCGCGGCGCGTCGAGCACGCTGATCGGGCTGAACACCGCGGTGGCGGGCATCGCCAGCATCTGCACGGTGCCGTTCGTGCCGCGGCTCGCGGCGCGGATCGGCGTCGCCCCCCTGCTCGGGCTGGCGCTCGTCATCGGGGCGATCAGCCTCGCGCTGTTCCCCATCCTGCCGGGCATCGCCCTGTGGTTTCCCCTGCGCTTCGTCTTCTCGGCGACGCTCGGGGCGCTGTTCGTTCTCTCCGAGTATTGGATCAACGCCGCCGCCCCACCCGAGCGCCGCGGCCTCGTGATGGGCATCTATGCGACCGTCCTGGCGGCGGGATTCGCGGTCGGACCGCTCCTGCTGGCGTTGGTCGGCACCACGGGACTGGCGCCCTACGCGACCGGGGCGGCCCTGATGCTGGCCGGCGGCGTGCCGATCATGCTGGCCCGCGGTCTGTCGCCGACGATCGCGGCGGGTTCGGGCCGGGGTATCCTCGGCTACATTCGGCTCGCCCCCGGCGCGCTGGCGGCCGCCCTCGCGTACGGGGCCGTGGAGACGGGCATCTTCGCCATCCTGCCCCTCTACGGTCTGCGCCTCGGCTACGACGCGCAGGGCGCGGCCGGACTCGTGAGCCTGATCGCGCTCGGCAACGTGCTGTTTCAGATCCCGTTCGGCTGGCTCGCCGACCGGCTCGACCGCGGCGCGGTGCTGCTCGGAGCCGGCCTCGCGGGCGCCGCTGGCTCGGCCCTGATCCCGCTCACGGCCGGGAGTCCCGTGGCGTTCGGCCTGCTCCTGCTGGTCTGGGGCGGCATCGCCGGCACCCTCTACACGGTCGGCCTCGCGATGCTCGGCGACCGCACGCCGCCGAACGATCTCGCGGGCGCCAACGCGGCCTTCGTGGTGCTCTACAATGTCGGGCTGATGCTGGGGCCGCCGCTGATCGGCGGCGGGCTCGACCTCGTGCCGCCGCACGGCTTCGCGCTGGCCCTGCTCGTCCTGTTCCTGGCCTTCGCGGGCTGGCTCGCCGCGACGGGCGGGGGGCGGGCCCGCTCTTGACCTGACGGGCCCGATCGGGCATTCACCCGCCCGTATTCGGCCGGGTCTCCCCGGCCATTTGCGTTTCGCTCACGCGGAATGCCGCACCCTGCAGGAGCGCCGCGCCATGGCCAAGGCCGTCACCGTCAAGATCAAGCTCATCTCCACCGCCGACACCGGGTACTTCTACGTCACGAAGAAGAACTCGCGTACGCAGACCGAGAAGCTGACGATGCGCAAGTACGATCCGGTCGTGCGCAAGCACGTCGACTTCAAGGAATCCAAGATCAAGTAATCGTTGGCGCGCATCGCCTGACGATCGTGGAAGCCGCCCTCGCCGGGGCGGCTTTTCTCGTTGGCGATGCGAGCCTGCGCGGTGCCCCAGCGGGGCGCTAGCGTCCGGCCTGCACCTTATCGACGAAGCGCTTGATGTCGTCCGCGACGGGGGCCTGCAGGCTGAAGGGGAAACTGATCGACCACGCCGTCTGGGCGTGACCGAGACCCGGGTAGATGTGCAGGTCCGGGTCGTTTCCGGCAGCCCGTAAGCGGTCGGCCAGCGCGACCGTCGCGGCGGGCCTGACGTCTAGGTCCGCCGAGCCCGCGAGCAGCATCATGGCTGGATGCCGGCCTGCAGCGTGCGCGACGGGCTGGAGGCCGGGGTCGCTGCCGGCGAAGACCTTCACATCCGCCGGCTCGGTCAGGGCCGAGACGGCGTAGGGCCCGGAAAGCCCGATGATTCCGGCCAGCGCGGCCGGGCTCGATCCGACATGCTCCAGCCAGACCGGGTCCAGCCCGAGCATCGCGGCGGCCCATGCGCCGGATGAGTGTCCGGCGATCACGACGCGACGCGGGTCACCGCCCAGGGCCGCGGCATTGGCGATGGTCCAGGCGAGTGCGGCGGCGTTGTCGCCCAGGATGTCCGGCAGGCTTGCGGTCGGGAAGTGGCGGTACTCGGGAATGACCGTGACGAAGCCCTGCCGCGCCAGGGCGGCACCGACATAGGCGAACGCATCCTTGGTGCCCTCGCGCCATCCGCCCCCGTACAGGAACACCACGATGGGGCGGGGGCTGTTGGAGGCCGGCCGATAGACATCCGCCTGATGCTGGCCGCCCGCGGCGTAGGCGAGGTCTTTCTGCACGCGGACTTCGAGCGGTGCGAGCAGGTTCAGGATCACAAGGATGGCGTGGGCCAGCCGCTCGGTCAGGTAGCTCAGCATGATCGCCCGGTCCGCGTCTCTGACCGACGTCGCGAAGGCGCTCCGCCCCCGGTCCGGACGGTGCGGGCGGTCACGCCGCGATGGCCGCGACGCCTCACGTCCATCCCGGCGTGGCGAGGACGGGCTCGGGGATGCGGGGACGGGCTTCATCCCCCGGCCGTACCGCCGGGGCGCGCTGTGCGGCGCGCAGGAGGTCGCGCAGCGCCTGTGCGAGCAGCACCTGGGCCTGTGGTGAGCCGAGATTGTGGTCGGCCCCCGGCACCACCGTCACGGGGGCGCCGAGGCGCCGCTCGGCCCAACCCGGGAAGCGACCCAGGTGGCGGCGCACGGCCATGAGGCCGGGATCGCCTGCGCTGTAGAGCAGGTGGATCCGGGCGCCCCGGCGCCGGAGTCCGGCGACGCGCCGGGCGACAGAGCCGCCCGGTGCACCGGGACGCCATGCCCGGCGGAGGCGCCGGAGCGCCGATTCGGCGCCCCGCCGGGCCAGGGCCCCGGCGATGGCTCGAACGCGGATCTTCCCGGTGAGCAGACGACGCCACGTCGAACCCTGCGCGAGAAGCCCCGCGTAGGTGTTGACGCTCCCGAACGTCTGCCGGATGACGGTGTCGAGATCCTGATCAGGATCCCAGTCGAAGCAGTACAGATTGATCAAGAGCGCCCCGTCGACGCGCGCGTCCCGGCAGAGCGCGTGGAACGCCGCGTAGGCGCCGCTGCACCCGCCGACGAGAATGATCGGACCGCCCGTGCCGGCAACGTGATCGATGGCCGCGCTCACGTCGCCCGATCCATCCGGCGCGAAGAGCGGCTTGCGGCCGTCCGACCGCTCCGCGCTGTCGCCGATGCCGCGGAGATCGAAGCGGACCGAGCGGACGCCCTCGGCGGCGAGGCTCCGGGCGAGGTTCGTGGTCTGCCGCCCCCACCCGGAATGCACGGTCATGCCGGTCGAGACGAAGAGCACCGTGGGCGCGGCCGCATCCGGGATCGGCGGTCCGCACCGGACCCCGAACAGGCCCGGGACGGACCGGACCGGCTCTTCCGTCCATCCCGGTCCCGCCAGATGCGCCGGAGGCAGATACGCCGGCCCGATCGCGTCCTTCGCCATCATGTCCGGCGCCATCATGTCCGTGGCGAAGGCCGTGATGCGCCTGAAATCCACCTCTGGCACGCTCGCGAAGATCGGGTCGCCGACCAGCTGCGCGAGCCCCGGGAACGGTCCCGCGGTCACGGTACAGCCCAGCGTGTCGAGGTGTCCGGCCAGCCCCCTGGCGTCCGGTGCGAGGAGCAGGATCCGCGGGGCCGGCGGCCGCCCGATCCGCGCGAGGTTGAGGGTCGCGAGATCGGCCAGGAAGTCCGCCTCCATGCGAAACCCGCCGACCAGCAGGCTGTCCGGCTCCTGCGGCGGGGCCGAACCATCCGGCAGGCGCCCGATCGTCTGGCCACGCAGCCGCATCTCGCGCAGGTACGCGCGTCCGCTGGTGACGGGCGCCAGCAGGACGAGGCGGTCCACCGCCGCCTCCTCCGCGGCCAGCGCCGCGAAGGCCGCGCCCAGGCGCAGGCCGACGAGGACGATCTCGGTCACCCCGGCCGTATCGCGCAGGAAGCCGATGGCCTGACGGACCGCCGCGACACATCCGTCGAGTCGCGCCTCTGGGGGATCGGCCGAGTTTCCCTCTCCGGGGTAGTCGAAGCGCAGCGTCGGGCAGCCCGCAGCCGCGAGTTCACCGGCCAGGACCCGCCAGGGCCGGTGCGCCGCCATCTGCTCGAACCCGTGCGCGCCGCAGAGGACCACGCCGCGCCGTCCGGCCGCCGGGTGGAACCATCCGAAGAGGCCGCCGAAGGTCACCGGGGCCGGCTCGGATGGCCCGCCGGACGGCCCGGTCCCGGATCTCGCCTCAACCATCATGACCGAATTCCACGATCTCGTTGCTGTTGAGCGCGCGGACGCTGCCGCGCGGAAGCTGGTCGCTCCCCGGGAACACGAGGGTACGCGTCGTCCCGGGCGCGAGATGGAAGTGATTGTCGCTGGGGCGGCCTCCGGGTGCCTGCACCTGGACGCCGAGGGCGAGGCGCTTCGCGGAGACGTGCAGTCCCGGACCGGAGACCGTCGTCACGGGCTCGACGCACAGCCCCACCGACTCCCGCGCGCTCGGGCGGATGCCGGGAAAGTGGAAGCTCTCGGCGATCACGGTCCCGTCCGCGCCGGTCAGTCGCGCGTGCGCGACGTCGTGGATCCGCGGCCCGAACCGGTAGCTGTCGGCGGCATCGAAGAACCGGCCCAGCAGGTTCGCGGACGACAGCGTCAGGCCGCAACGGCCGGCCAGCACCACGGCGCGCTCGGCCCGCGCCGCGACACGGCCGCCGGCATCGGACAGGGTCAGCGCCAGCGAGCCCTCAAGGGACGCGTCGGTCTCGTTGAGCAGGTGGAGGTGCAGCCCGTCGAGGCCTTCGTCGGTGATGACGACCTGCACGGGGCGGAAGGCGCGCTTCAGGGCGTACCACGCCGATTTCGGGCGGTGCGTCCAGTCGATGACGCCCCAGCCCGCCCCCGGTCCCAGGTCCCGCAGGCACAGGACGAGGCCTCCCGCCGTCGGCGAGCGCGGGCGGCGCCACTCCGCGAACGTCGCCTCCATCACCTCGGCCACGGCCGCGCGGCCGAGTTCGAGGTAGCGCTCCGGGTCGTGCACGCGCAGCGCGACCGGATCGAGCCCGTAGAGCAGGCCGACGTAGTGATCGCGCACGTCCTCGAAGTCCCAGTCGGCGCCGCGGTCGCGCGGGATGCCGGCGGCCCAGAGCGGATCGCCCGGCCCCGCCGGACCCGGGGTCCCGGGCTCGGGGGGGTTGGCGAAGGCGAGACACTCGCTGGCGAAGCCGACCTCCGCCCGGCGGGCATCCTCCAGAGGGCGGCGATAGGCACCGACGCCAAAGTAATGCGTGCAGCCCTCGCGCGGCCCGAACGGAAGGGTACCGCCGGAGGGCGAGTTGGGCACCACGACGAGGTCGGGGCGCAGGGCTGCGGCGAGCGTCGGCAAGGTCGTCTCGCAGAAGGCGTCGGCCCAGACGGCGCGCGGGGCGCCGAGCATGGCGGCCTGCTGCCAGACCTCGCTGCCCCCGCACAGCACGCAGAGCGACGGCGCCGTCTGCGTGCGGTCGAGGAACGCCGTGACCTCCCGGGCGAGGCCGGCGGCGAATTCGGGATCGGCGTGCGGATAGTCGAAATTCGCCAGCATCAGGTCCTGCCAGACCAGGATGCCGAGTTCGTCGCAGAGGTCGAAGAAGTCCGACGCCGGGTAGAGCGTGGTGCCGGGCACGCGCAGCATGTTCATGCCGGCCTCGCGGGCGAGCGCGAGCAGCGTCGGGGTGCCGTCGGTGCCGAGCCCGACGAGATCCGGCGGCGTCCAGTTGGCGCCGCGGCAGAACACCGGCACGCCGTTGACCGCGAGCGACAGGCCGTCCTCGAAGGGCCTGGCCAGCGACACGGTCCGGAAGCCGACCCGGCCGAGATCGACCAGCGCGCCGTCGACGCGCACCGATACCGCGTGGAGATGGGGGGTCCCGTGGGTGTGGGGCCACCAGGGCGCGACGCCGGGGAGCGCGAGCTCCCCCGTGAAGAGGCCGGGCTCAGCCTCGGTGAGCGGCGCTTCGTGCCCGCCGCACAGGAGGGCCACATCGGCCGGCCGGCCCTCCATCCGCAGGCGCGCGACCAGGCGGCCGGTCTCGCCGTCGAGGATGGCGCGCAGGTCGGTCGACGCAGGACCGGGGCGGACCGGCTCGATCGTCACCGGGCCGTAGGGGCCGACGCCGTCGATCTCCGGGCACCAGCCCGGCATGAACCCGAGGGGGCTGGTGCGGACGTGGCGCAGCGACCCGGGCGTGATCATCCGCGGGCGCCAGCGGCCGCGCGGGGCCGGGCGGTCGAGCTCCGCGCGCAGCGACCGGAAGCAGATCGCGAGATCGGCCTCCGCGCCGAGATCGGCCTCGACGGCCTGCGCCTCGAACATTGAGCGGGATGTCAGGACCGGCACGCCGTCGAGCCAGATCTCGGCCAGCGTCGCGAGCCCCTCGAAGCGCAGGCGGACCCGTCCGGATCCGGCGACGGAGGTGCGGTACCAGACGTCGCGGTCGTGGATTGGCCCGGGCGCGGCCTCTGTCCAACGCCCGGCCGCGCGCAGGGCGTCGGCGGCCGTGCCCGGGACGCAGGCCGGGATCCAGTCGGTCACGCGGTCGAGATCGCCGGGGCCCGCGCAGGCACCCGCCGGCGTCGCGGCGACGCGCCAGGGTCCGGAGAGAGGCTGCGGGCCCCGGCCGTCGACGCTGCGGATGCGGGCCATCGCGTGACCTAGGCGACCAGCGTCCGGTCCAGGGACGCGAAGACGCGCTCGTAGGTCGCCGCGAGGGGATCGAGTCGCGCGGCCAGCCCCGCGGCGCTGCGCCGGTGGAAGGCGCGGGCGAGCTGGAACTGGAAGGCCTTCGCCTCCCGGCTCAGGTCGGCAGCGGCCTCAGCGGCTGGGGCGAAGGCGCCGACGCCCTGGACTTCGAGCCACGCGAGGTGACTGGACAGCATCTCGAAGTTCGCACCGAGCTGGCGGGTCGTGTTGAACGCGTAGGCGTGGAACACGCTGAGCGGCCGGCTGACCAGGCCCTCGGCGGTGGCGGCGAGCGCGTCGCGGAAGGCGAGGACCGGATTGTGCCGGGGCGCCCGAGCGCGGTGCCGCAACAGCAGGTCGCGAGCCGCGCCCGGCAGGTCGGATAGGCTCATGGGCGGCGCGACCGCCTTCACGAACTCGGCGTAGGGCGGCAGCACCGCCGGACCGAAGATCCCGGCGTAATCTCCTCCCGACAGCCGGAAGCGGCCGGCATTGTGGAGGTAATCGAGTTCCCCGGCCTCCGGATCGAGGGCCAGGATTCCGATGGTGGTCTTGGCGTGGTCGCGGCCGTAGGTCGTCCCGCTCGTATCGGGCAAGTGAATCGCGTCGACCTCCACCAGCACCGGCCGGCCGGCCTGCGCCTGGATCAGCGCATGCGCCTCAAGGCCGTTGTAGACGGCGAGTTCCAGCACCTCCAGGCCGTAGAGCCGCTCGATGTCCCCGGGCGGCGGCTTGAAGAAGGTGAACTGGTCGCCCTCGAAATCCTGCCGCAGGGTGAAGCCCAGCATCGCCTCCGGCACGAGGCCGCGGCCGTGCAGCAGCTCGATCCAGAGGTCGACGTAGCAGTTCGTCTCCGGCCAGTCCCGGTCGGTACCGTGGAGCCGGTGCGGGACGTAGGGTCCCGCTGGGCCGAGCCCCGTGGGCAGGCGCAGCGCGGCGGTCACCGCCTCAGCCCCACAGCGCGGTGCGGACCGCCGCGGGCCATGCGGCGAGGTCGAGGCCGTGATGGCGCAGGAGCGCCAGGGTGATCCGCTCCAGCCCGAAGCCGACGCAGGCCGTGTGGGCGACGCCGCCATCGGCCTGGCGCAGCTCCCAGGTGCTGCCGAAATGGTCCTGGTGGTAGTTGAAGCTGAGGCAGGCGGTCGGCTTCTCGACGCTGTTGACCGGCACGTTGAGCTCGAACTTGAGCCCCTGCTCCCGCTGATTGTTGGCGAGCATCCGGCCGGCCCGCCCGAAGAACGGGTCGTTGGCCACGTCGATGGCCAGCGGCAGGCCGAGGTCGCGCATCATGGCGGTGCCGCGCTCGAGCCACGATTCGCGGAACGCCAGAACCTGCTCGGGGCTGCCCATCCGGACGTACTCGCGCATCCGGAACAGCTGCATCCGTGTCGGCTCCAGCGAGGGCTCGCGCCGGAAGCAGTAGGATTGCAGGTCGAACAGGCGCCCCTCGGCCGGCAGCGCGCCCCGGGCGGCGGCCACGGGATACAGTGGGTAGCAGGCGGCGGGCGTCAGGACGATGTCGCTGGCCTCCTGCTGCCCCGTCCAGTCACGCCCGGCCTCGACGCAGGCGAGGATCTCGGCGTGGCCCGCAGAGTCGCCGCAGAAGCTGTGGACGGTACCGGCGAGGTTCGGGAAGCCCTTGAGGTAGCCGCTCCGCTCGAAGGCCGGCCGGCTCATGCCGGGCGGAAAGCGCATCACCTCGGCACCGTCCGCCGCGCCGAGGCGGGTGATCAGCCGGTCGAGGGCATCGACCACGCTCTCGAAGGCGCCACTGCGGCCGTACAGGCCATCGACACCGGTGCGGATCAGCAGGCCGTGGTCGAACAGGCGGTCGAGGAAAGTCGGACCGCCCGCCGCCTCGTCATCGAGCAGGGCTTCGTCGGAGGGAGAGGAGAAGGATTCCATCACGCGCTCATGAGCTGGCCGCTGCTCTTCTGCACGAGCAGGAGCTTGGCGGTGTTGGCGAGGATGCGGTCGTTGCCGATCATCAGCGGCGCCGACAGGACATCGCGGAGCGGTCGGCCGAGGCTGAAGGGCGTGTCGTTCTTGTACCCGGCGAGCCCGACGATCGAGAGCGCGCGCCGCACGATGTCCACCGCCATGTCGGAGACGGTGACCTTCAGGTTGTTGAGCATCACGCAGAAGCCGAGCGAGCCGATCGTGTCGGCGTCCCCGTGGGCATCCTCGAACCGGCGGAGCGCGGTCACGATCGTCCCGCGCATCGCCTGATGCGCGTTGGAGACCTCGGCCAGGCGCAGGGCCGTCGGCGGGACCTGTCCGGGCCGCCGCCGCGCCTCGGCCTGCACGAAGGCCCGGGCGCGATCGACGGCGTAGCTCGCGATCCCGTACCAGACGCTGCTCCAGAGCAGGTGCGACGAGGCCAGCATCGACTGCGCGGCGATCTCCGCGAAGGGTTTGGGCAGGATCTGCTCGACGGGCACGTCCCGGGCCTCCAGACGGAAGCCCTCGCTGCAGGTCCCCCGCATGCCGAGCGTGTCCCACTCCCCGGTGCGCGCCAGGGAGATCTGATCGGCCAGGAGCGCCACGAGCACCTGATCGGAGGTCGCGGCGTCCGGGTTGCGCCTCGCCGTGGCCAGGATCAGGTCGGCCTGCGCCCCGTAGGAGATCACCGACGCGTCCTTGCCGAGCGCGAAGACCTCGCCGGTCGTCTCCACCGCGCAGAGGCTGTTGCGCAGGTCGCCGCCGATGCCGGCCTCGGTGGTCGAGGAGGCCACGAGCAGCTGCTCGCGGGCGATCCGCTCCATCAGCCGGCAGTGCCACGCGCTGTCGAGGGCGTGGGTGACGAGGCTCGACACCTTGATGTGGTGCATCGCGAAGACCATCGCGGCCGCGCTGCAGGCATGGCCGAGCGTGCTGCACAGTTCCGCGATCTGCGTGAGCCCGGCTCCCTCGCCGCCGAACTGGCTCGGAATCTGTAGGCCCAGGAGGCGCTCGGCCTTCAGGGCTGCGACCGCCTCCTCGGGGAAGCGGCCCTCGCGGTCGACGGCGTCGGCGTGGCGCGCCGCCACCGCCGCCGCCCGCTCTGCGCGCGCGGCCAGGGTGCTCATGCGGCTTCCTGACGGACCAGCGTGGAGACGGCGTCACGGATCGCGCGGATCGTCGCGAAGGACTTGCGGTTCAGCAGAGCATCGGGGAACTCGACGCTGAAGCGCTCCTCCAGCGCCAGCATCAGCTGCACCGAGCCGAACGAGTCGAGGCCCATGTCGAACAGGCTGTCGTCCTCGGAAAGCTGATCGGCCTTGCCGGCGAATGCTTCGTTCGAGCCGAGGATGTCGCGGATAGCTTGCGTGATATTCAAGGCGGAACCCCTCCGTTCAATTGTCGTCACACTATTGAGCAGACAGTCCTGCCGTCAAGTGTCTATTCGTTAATAGTAAATGCGTTTGCCGCGCCCGCGGCGGAGTTAAGCAGTCCGGCTCCGATGACCTGAGCGGCGTCGGTCGGCCCACTTTGATCGCGTCGCCTTTCCAAGCACTTTCTAGCTTGGCTTTTCGATTGTCTCAGCCTGGACTTGTGGAGAAGTTCGGGACGGTCGTGGCCTAATTACCCTGTATCCGGAGTTTATAAGGACGGGTCATTTAGGAAGAATCTCGAGAGTCCGTGACTCGGCCGATGGGGATCCGGCATGGTGGCCGCGCCTTCTCCGGATCGGGCGGGCGATCACCCGCGAGCGGCCGGCGCGCCATGATTTACAACCTGCAGATCCTGCGCGCGCTGGCGGCGTACCTGGTCTTCCTGACCCATTTCGGCCCCTACGCGGCGCCGATCCTGCCGCGGCCGGATCTCTTCGCGGTCGGAGCGGCCGGCGTCGACATCTTCTTCGTCCTGTCCGGCTTCATCATGTTCATGAGCACCGCCGGGCGCCGTGAGAATGCCAGGGGATTCCTGCTGCGGCGGGCGGCGCGGGTCGTGCCGGTCTACTGGCTCGTCACCGCGGGCCTTTCCCTCATCGCGGCGACCGGCTTGAAGCCCATCGGCATCACCGAATTCCGGCCCGAATACTTGTTGCAATCCCTCCTGTTCCTGCCGTTCTCGCGTGGCGGATATATCGAGCCCCTGGTCTCCGTCGGATGGACACTCGACTACGAGATGTTTTTCTACGCAGTCTTCGCCGGTCTGCTGGGGATACCAAATCTCGCCTGGCGAGCGCTGGCCGCAGCCGCGATCTTCCTCGGGCTGGCGCTGCTCGGGCTCCTGCCGTTACCGGGGCTCTACTGGGCCTTCTACACGAAGCCCATCGTGATCGAGTTCGCGGCCGGGATCGGGCTCGGCTACGCCTATCGGCGCCTCGACGCGCTCCCGGCCGGCTTCCCGGTGCGGCGTGTGGCGGGCGCGGCCTTCGCGACCGCGGGCCTGGTCGCTCTCAGCGGTCAGCTGGTGGGCGACGCCTACGGATCCGGCGCCGAACTGACGGGCTTCGCCCGACCCCTGGTCTGGGGCTCCGCCGCGACCCTGATCGTCGGTGCCATGCTCCTCTTGGAGCGGGGCGGCGTCATGCTGCGCGCACGCTGGCTGCTCTCGCAGGGCAACGCCAGCTATTCCTTCTATCTGGTCCACAACCTGCTCTTGCACACCGCCGCGAAGATCGCCTCGGTCCTCCTGGATCCGGGCCTCCCGCGCGTCGCCCTGATCTTCGTGATCGCCTTCGCGGCCTCGGCCGCGGTCGGCGAAGGCCTGTTCCGGCATGTCGAGGCGCCCTTGAGCGCGGCCATTCGGCGCCGGTTCGACCAGCGGCCCGCGTCCGTGCCCCTGGGCGAGGCCTTGACCCCGTGACGCAATGAAAGGCCGATCCGGTCGGCCGCACGGCCGCGCCCCTCGGCGGGGGTCGGGTCGCATCCGGCCGCCGAGGCCGCGAGGCGCGGCCACCGATCGCCCGGCATGCCCGTGTATCGCCCAGGAACAGACCGATCACCCACCCCGTCGCCGGCGTTAACATTAATATTATATGGCGATTAATCCTACCTCCGCACTTTTGTTGCCAAACCAATCTTATTTCGGCTTCGAATTCCAGGTGTTGACTTCTTTTTTAGGGCTGGAAACTCTACTGGCGACCGGCACCGCCTAAATCCCAAGTTGAGACCCGCTGGACGGCGTTCTGGCTCAGGGGTTCGGCGCACCGGCGAGGAAGCTGCGATGCGCGTCGCGATTGTACACGACTGGTTGTATGTGGTCGGGGGTGCCGAGCGTGTCCTCGAGCAACTGCTCCGGATCTATCCCGGCGCGGACGTCTACGCGCTGTTCGATTTCCTGCCGGAGGCGGATCGGGCCCGGCTCGGCTACGCGCACGCCCGGACCAGCTTCCTCCAGCGCATGCCCTTCGCGCGCACGCGGCACCGGAACTACCTGCCGCTGATGCCGCTGGCGATCGAGCAGTTCGACCTCTCCGCCTACGACCTGATCATCTCCAGCAGCTACGCGGTGGCGAAGGGCGTCCTGACCGGGCCCGACCAGCTCCACATCTCCTACGTCCACTCGCCCATGCGCTACGCCTGGGACATGCAGCACACCTACCTGCGGGAGAGCGGCTGCGAGGCGGGCGCGAAGAGCCTCGTCGCCCGCTTCATCCTGCATCACATGCGCGTGTGGGACTTCCGCACGGCGGCCGGGCCGAACGCCATCGTGGCCAATTCCGCGTTCGTGGCGCGGCGCATCAAGAAGGTCTACGGCCGCACCGCCGAGGTGATCCATCCGCCCATCACGCTGTCCAGCCAGCGCTTCGACGGACCGCGCGGCAACCACTTCCTCGTCGCGAGTCGGCTCGTCCCCTACAAGAACGTCGAGGCGGTCGTGCGCGCCTTCGCGCGGCTGCCCGACCTCCAGCTCGTCGTGGCCGGCTCAGGCCCGGACGCCGCGCACCTGCGCGCGATCGCGGGACCGAACGTATCGTTCGCGGGCTTCGTCTCCGACGAGGGCTTGCGCCACCTCATGGCCACCGCCCGCGCCTTCATCTTCGCCGCGGAGGAGGATTTCGGCATCATCGTGCTCGAGGCCTCCGCGGAGGGCACGCCCGTCCTCGCGCTCGGCCGCGGCGGCGTGCGGGAGACGGTCCAGGTCCGCGGACCGCAGCGCACCGGGATGTTCTTCGACACCCCCGATCCCGAGGCCGTCGCGGCCTGCGTGCGGGGATTCATCGAGCAGGAGGACCGCTTCACCCGCGAGGCGTGCCGCGCGCAGGCCGAGATGTTCTCGGCCGACCTGTTCCGGATCCGGTTTTCCCGCTTCGTGGAGGAGCAGCTCGCCCTGCATCGGGCGGCCTGTGAGACCCGGCCGCGCATCCTGCCCCGCCTCGAAGCCGTGGGTTGAGACCGATGTCCTCCTCGCTCCTGACCGTCGATCTGGCCGACCGGTCGCCAGTCCGCCCCGCCTCGCAGGAGAAGGAGCGCGGGGGCCCCCTGGCGGCGCCCCTCGCCCGGATCTGGCGCCGCCGCGCCCTGTTCGCCGCGGTGTTCGCGACGATCTTCGGACTGGCGGTCACCGCCCTGGTGATGATCCCCCCGCAATACGTGGCGAGCGGCTCGGTCATCGTGGCGGAGGCCGAACCCGGCGCCAACAACGCCTCGATGGCCTGGATCCAGAAGATCGGCGATCCGGCCGACATCGAGAGCCAGATCCTGGTGATCCGTTCCCCCCGGCTGCTGCGGATCGCGATCGAGGGCGGCCTCGCCGCCTCCGTCCTGGCCGAATGCCGCTACGCCGCCAGCGGCGGGCGGCCCGGAACGATCTCGGAGAAGAAGGACGCGGCGTGCCTGAAGCTCACGACCGATAACAATGCCCTCGTCGAGTACCTGCAGAAGCGCTACGCCGTCACCAGCTCCGGCCGGTCCCGCATCATCACCATCGGGTACAAGTCGCCGCTGCCCGAGACGGCGCAGACGATGGCCAACGGCCTCATCAACGCCTTCCTCGAGGATCAGCGCGAAGCGCAGGCCTCCAGCCGCAAGGCCGCCGCCGACTGGCTGCACACCGAGATCGGGCAGCTCGACGAGTCGATCCGTGCGGACGAGACCCGGATCCAGACGTTCCGCCGCCGCAAGGGGCTGCTGAAGGGCGCCAGCGCACCGATCAGCGCCGAGCGCCTGACCAACATCAGCCATCAGCTCGCCAGCGCCGAGGCCGCCAAGGCCGACGCCGCCGCCCGTCTCGGCGAGATCGAGAGCCGGGGCCCCAGCGGCGCCGAGAGCGCCCCCGCGGTCCTGGCGAGCCCGACCATCGTGTCGCTGAAGCAGCAGCTCAGCGGCGTCAGCGCGCAGCTCGCCAACCAGAGCACCCTGCTGGGCGCCAACCACCCGGCGATCCGCGCTCTGACGACCGAGCGGGCGAGCCTGCGGGCGCGCATCGAGCAGGAAATCGGCAACGTCGCGCAGGGGCTGCGCAAGACCTTCGAGGCGTCGAGCACCCTCGCCCGGTCGCTGCGCGCGCAGCTCGACGCGGCCAAGACCGAGGCCGCCGCCGCCATGGACGACGAGGCCTCGATCGAGGGCATGGTGCGCAACGCGGAGATCAAGCGCACGCGCTACGCCGACCTCGTGAAGCGGACGGGCGAGCTGGAGACGGAGCGGCGCATCCTCACCGGCAGCACCCGCCTGGTCAGCCTCGCCGAGCTGCCGCAGGAGCCGTTCTCACCCAAGGCCGTGCCGCTCCTGGCGGGCGGCCTTGTCCTGGCGGGCGTGCTGGCGGCAGCGGCGGCGCTGCTGCGCGACGTGACCGACCGCCGGGTCCGCACCTCCGCGCAGCTCATGGCCGGCACCGGCGCCCCGGTCTTCGCCCAGCTGCCGTGCCTGGAGGCGCCCGGCCTCGTCGGACGCCTCTCCGACCGGCACCGGGAGCTCGACCTGCCCGACGCCCTGGAACGGGCGCGCGTGGACCCGACGATGCAGAACGTGCTGCGGAACCTGCACGCCCACTTGGTCCTGGCCGGCGGCGGTGCCTCGCGGGTCATCCTGGTGACCTCGTCGAAGCCCCGCGAAGGCAAGTCCTTCACCGCCTTCGCGATGGCCGGGGTCAGCGCCGCGAACGGGCGCCGGGTGCTGCTGATCGAGTGCGACCTCCGCCGGCCGAACTTCGAGTCGTCGCTCGGCCTCGGGCGGGGCCCGGGCCTCGGCGGGGTGCTGCGCGGCGAGATCAGCCCGGCCGAGGCGGTGGTCTCGGCCGGACGCTTCGACGTGATCCCGGCCGGGACGCCCACGCCGGACTCGACGGAGCTCCTGATGAGTTCGCGCATGGTCGATTTCCTCGCGTGGAGCCGCCGCTACGATCTCGTCCTCCTCGACACCCCGCCGACGAGCCTGCTGATGGATGCCTCGCTGCTGGCCCGGCACGTGGACGGCGTCCTCTGCTGCGCCCGCTACGGCCAGTCGCAGCTCTCCGACACGATCGAGACCGTGGCGAATCTCCGCCGGGCGGGCGGCGCCGTCCTCGGCATCGCGATGACGATGGTCCGGCCGGGACGCCAGACGACCTACGACGCGATGGCGCTCCCCGAGCCGCGCTACGCCGAGGCGGCGCGATGAGCGGCGTCCTGCCCGTCGAGACCCTCGCCGATCGCGGGCCCCTGGACGGCGCCCGCGTCGCCAGCCCCGGCCATGGCACGCACCCTCGCGTCCTGTTCGTGAGCCACACCGGTACGATGTCGGGTGCGGAGCTCGTCCTGCGCGACGCCGTGCGCCCCTGGGCGGGTTCGACGGCGCTCCTGTTCGAGGACGGAGCCTTCGCGGGCGCCCTGCGGGACCTGGGGCTGAAGGTTCGCCTCGCCCGGAGCGGCGCCGCGCTGACGGGACTGCGCCGCGACGCCTCGCCCCTGCGCGCCCTTCCGATGCTCGGTCGCCTCGGAGGCCTCGCGCTGGAGGTGGCCCGCGCGGCGCGCGCCTGCGACGTGGTCTACGCCAATTCGCAGAAGGCCTTCCTGCTCGCTTCGCTGCCGGCCCGGCTGGTCGGCCGTCCGCTCATCTGGCACCTGCACGACATCCTCGACGGCGCGCATTTCGGCCGCGCCCAGCGCCTCGTCCAGGCGCGCCTCGCGAACCTCTGCGCGGCCCGGGTGGTCGTGCCCTCGCAGGCCGCGGCGGACGCCTTCCTGCGCGCCGGCGGGCGGCCGTCCCTGGTGACCGTCGTGCCGAACGGCCTCGACCTTGACCGCGACCCCCGCCCCGCCGCGGCGTTGCGGGCCGAACTCGGCCTGCCCGCGGGTCCCCTGATCGGTGTGTTCAGCCGACTCGCGCCCTGGAAGGGGCAGGACGTGGTGCTCGAGGCGCTGGCCGAGCTCCCCGGCGTCCGGTGCATCGTGGTCGGCGCGCCGCTGTTCGGCGAGGACGCCTACGCCGCGCACCTGCGCGACCGCGCGGCGGCGCGGGGTCTCTCCGACCGGGTGCTGTTCCTCGGGCAGCGCGGGGACGTGCCCGCGCTGATGCAGGCGGTCGACGCGGTCGTGCACCCTTCGGTCGACCCCGAACCCTTCGGCCGGACCCTCGTCGAGGCGATGCTGGCCGGCGTGCCGGTCATCGCCACCGATGCGGGGGCCTCCGCGGAGATCCTCGACGGCGGCGCGGTTGGCACCCTCGTGCCGCCGCGGCGACCCGACCGCCTCGCCGCCGCCCTCGCCGAACTCTTCGACGCGCCGGACGCGTTCGTCGCGCGCACGCGCCGCGCCCGGGAGCGGGCGATCGCCCGCTACGGGGCGGCGGAAATGCAGCGCGCCCTCGCCGACCTCATCCTCCGGGTCGCCGCCCGCGCGTGAGCGGCCGGCGATCCCCTGCCATGTACGGAGCTGTCGGAGCCGCCATGCCGCGCGTCCTCGTGAACATGCCGACCCAGCATGCCGGGCGGCCGTCAGGCGTCGCGCTCGTCGCCTTCCGGGTGATCGCCGGACTGGTCGAGCGCGGCTCCGTCTCGGTCGTGCTGCGCTCGCCCTGGACCCGCGCGCAGCTTCCCGCAGCGATCCGCGACCGGATCGAGGTCGTCACCGTGGCGCGCCCGCGCATCATGCTGCTCGACGTCCTGCGCCAGGCCGTGACCGTGCCGCGGCTGTGCCGCTCCCTGAACATCGACGTGGTGCTGAACGCCGATCCCTACGGCGCTGCCTTCGGCGGGCGCGCGCGGGTGAGCGTCGTCCATGATCTCTACTTCCGGACGATGCCCGAGCGAACGCGCTCCCGGGAAGCCCGGACCACGGACCCGATCTTCCGGCTCGTCCTCGGAAACAGCGCCCGGGTCATCGCGGTCTCCGAGACGACGCGGGCCGACCTCGGGCGCCACTATCCGTTCCTGCGAGACCGGACCCGGACGGTCCCCTCCGCCGCGATGCTCGATCCCGCCGCGACCGACCCGACCTTCGCGGTCCCGGAAGGACCGTTCGTGCTGGCCGTGGGCAACGCCCTCTACAACAAGAACTTCGCGACCCTCGCACGGGCCGTCGCGGCGCTCGCGCGCCCCGGGATCGGGGTCGTCCACGTGGGCGAAGACCCGGACGAGGCGATCGCCGCCGCCCTCGGCGACGCGCCGGTCCGGCTGACCCGGCTGTCGCGGATCGGCGAGGGCCAGCTCGCGGAGCTCTACCGGCGCGCCCTGTGCCTGTGCGTGCCGTCCTTCGCGGAGGGGTTCTGCCTGCCGGTTCTGGAGGCGCAGACGCTCGGCTGTCCGGTGCTCTGCTCGGACCGGTCGGCCACCCCCGAGATCGCCGGCGCTGGCGCTCTGACCTTCGATCCCGCCGACGCCGCGTCCCTCACCGCGTGCCTCAGCCGCCTCATCGACGAGCCCGGGCTGCGGGCCTCGCTGATCGCCCGCGGCTACGAGAACGCCCGCCGGTACGATTGGGCCGAGACCGCGCGCCGCTACGAGACCCTGCTGCTCGACGCGCTCCGGGACGCCGCGCGCGAACACCCCGCCCGGGAGGTGCCGCATGCGCATCCTGCACCTTAGTTCGCTCTACCCGCCCGAGCAGGTCGGCGGCGCCGAGCTGATGGTCGAGACCCTGGCGCGCAGCCAGGCCGGCTCGGGCCACGCCGTCGCGGTCGCCTGCACGGCCCGGCAGGTCGAGGCACCGACCCTGCAGGACGGCGTCACGGTCTATCGGACCGGCTACGGGACGCCGTTCCACATCCTCGACTGGCCGGAGCGCGGGCGCCTCGACCGCCTCCGCTACAAGCTGGCGGCCCAGTGGAACCGTCACACCCTCGTCCAGATGGCGGCGGCGGTGCGGGATTTCGCGCCTGACGTGGTGAACACGCACTCGATCTCGGAGCTGTCCCCGGCCATCTGGCCGATGCTCCGGCGGCTCGGCGTGCCGGCAGTTCACACGCTGCACGACTTCACCAGCCTCTGCACCAACGGCGCGATGGCGCGCCACGGTCAGGCCTGCGACGGCCAGCACCTCAAGTGCCGGATCTACGCGGAGCCGCACCGCCGCTGCCAGCGGTCGGTCGCGGCCGTCGCGGCCGTGGGCACCGACATCCTGGAGCGGCACGTCGCGGCCGGCTTCTTCGACGCGGTTCCGGCGGCGTTGCGGCGGGTGATCTGGAACCCGATCCCGCCGGGCGCCCCGGCGATCCGCCGCCCGCGCGCGTCCGGTTCGCCGGTGACGTTCGGCTATCTCGGGCGCATCGAGCCGGCGAAGGGCACCGACGTGCTGCTCGACGCCTGTCGGCGGCTGCCGCCCCAGGGCTGGTGGCTCGCCGTGGCGGGCCGCGCCGCGGACGGGATCGACCGGTACCGCGCCCGGGCCGAGGGATTGCCCGTGTCCTTCGTGGGCTATGCGGAGCGCGACGCCTTCCTGGACACCATCGACTGCCTCGTCGTCCCGCCGATCTGGCCCGAAGCCTTCGGCCGGACTGTGGCGGAAGCCTACAGCCGAGGCGTACCGGTGATCGGGACCGCCACCGGCGGCATCGGCGAGCAGATCGGATACGGCCCCTGGCTGGTGCCGCCCGGCGATGCCCCCGCCCTCGCGGCGGCGATGGCGCGCGTCGTCGCCGAGCCCGGCCGGCTCGCCGATGGGCTCGGCCGCGCCGCGGCGGTCCGCGCCGGGACCGACCCGACGGCCGTCGCGACCGCCTACCTCGACCTCTATGCCGCGGCCCGCAGCGCGGCCAGCTCCGACCCAGCGCCCGCGCATGCTGCGCGCCAGCACCTCAGCGAGTGCCGCCCATGACCGCCTCCTCCCTTCCCCAGGCCTACGCGCGGCTTCTGCCGGGCGCGCCGACCGTCACGGGGCGCGACACACGGTTTGATGGGACGGCCCTGCGGGCCTCGACGACGCCCCTGCGGATCCTGCATCTCAGCGCCCTCTACCCGCCCTACATCGTGGGCGGTGCCGAGCGCTCGGTGGAACACCTCGCCGAGGAACTGGTCGCGGCGGGTCACACGGTGGCGGCGGCCTGCATCGCCCGGGAGCCCGAGTCCAAGAGCGTGCGCGGCGGCGTCACGGTCTACCGGATGGCGCACCACAACGATTTCTGGCTGGAGGACTGGCCCAAGGCGACCCGCGTCGGGCGGGCCTGGGCGAAGCTCAAGCAGCAGTGGAACTTCGCCATCGCGGCCGAGTTCGGCCGCGTCCTCGACGATTTCCGCCCCGACATCGTCAACACCCACTCGCTCCTCGACGTCTCGACCCTGGTCTGGCGCGAGGCGGCCAAGCGCGGGATCCCGATCGTCCACACGGTCTGTGAGTACGATCTGATCTGCGGCAACGCCGCCATGTTCAAGAACGGCAAGCCCTGCGAGCGGTGGCACCTCGGCTGCAAGGTGGTGAATGCGGGCAAGCAGATCACCAACCGGTCGGTGGACGCCGTCGTCAGCGTCGGCACCGAGATCCTGAAGACCCACGTCAATCACGGCCTGTTCACGCATCTCGCGCCGGAGCGCCGCCGGGTGATCTTCTACTCCTGTACGGTCCCCGAGGGTGACCCCGAGGCCCGCCGCCGGATCGACCGGACGGGCAAGCCCATGACGTTCGGCTATCTCGGCCGGATCAACACCGAGAAGGGGGTCGGCACGCTGGTCGACGCCTTCAAGCGGATCGGCCCCGGCGACTGGCGCTGCCTCGTGGCCGGCCACGCGATGGACGACTCGATCGAGCGCTTCAAGGCGCAGGCCGCGGGCCTGCCGGTGGAGTTCGTCGGCTGGGCCAAGCCCGCCGACTTCCTCAGCGAGATCGACGTGCTCGTGGTCCCCTCGTTCTGGGCCGAGCCCTCGCCGCGGACGATCTACGAGGCCTACACGATGGGCGTGCCGGTGATCGGCGCGGCCTCGGGCGGCATCCCCGAGCTGATCGGCGCGGACAACGCCGACTGGCTGTTCACGCCGGGCGACGATGCCGACCTCGCCGCGCGCTTGGGGTCCGTGATCGCCCGGGGCCGCCGCGGTCTCCCGGACGAGCGCAGCTTCCAGCACGTCATCCGCGAATCGACCTCGGAGCGCGTCGCCGAGAAGTATCTCGACCTCTACGCCGAACTCGTTGCCGAGCGCCGGGCGGCCCGCCCGTGAGCGTGGGCGCACCAGTCCTGACCGAGGCGGCGGCGGCCGCGGAGGCCGCCGAGCGCGCGCCGGGCCTCGTCTCCGGCGCGGAGGTGACCGGCCGCTCCTTCGACGCGGCGCGGTGGGTCGCACTCGCCTCCGTGGGCAACGTCGTCCTGAGCTTCGGTGTCTTCCTCGTGCTGGCCCGGCTGATCGGGCCCGCGGAGTTCGGGATGGTGGCGATCGCCGCCGTCTTCATCGACATCCTGCAGATCGTGGCGCGCTGCGGCCTCCCGGACGCGGTGGTGCAGCGCGCCGACCTCGACGAGGATTTCGCCGCAACCGCCTTCTGGGTGATGCTCGGCACGGGTGCCCTGTGTGCGGCGGCGCTGGTGGCCGTGGCAGGGGCGATCGCCGCGATGTTCGACCTGCCGGAGTTGCGCCCCGTCCTGTGCGCGCTCTCGGCCTGCTTCGTGATCACCGCCGCCGGGGCGATCCACGAGGCGCGCCTGCAGCGCAGCTTCGGCTTCCGCAAGCTCGCCCTGCGGGCGCTCGGCTCCAACATCCTCGGCGGGGCGGCCGCCCTGGCGCTGGCAGTGTCGGGCTACGGCGTCTGGAGCCTCGTCGTGCAGCGCCTCGTCGCGGCCACGGCGACCACCCTGCTGACCTGGGCGGCGTCCCGCTGGGTGCCGGCCCGCCGCCTCGACCTCGCGGCCGCGCGGGCGCAGATCGCCTTCGGCTCCCGGGTGTTCTGCACCTACCTGCTGCTCGTCGCGGCGATCCGCAGCCAGGAGGTGATCGCCGCCTACTTCCTGTCGGCCGCCGACGTCGGATACCTCCGCCTCGCGTGGCGCTGCATCGACCTCGTCAGCCAAGTGGCGGTCATCCCCCTCACGACGGTCGGCCTGACCACCTATGCCCGCCTGCAGGATCGGCCCGCCGACCTCGCCGCGACCTTCCACGGCTTCACCGCGGCCTCGGCCTTCCTGGCGGTGCCGGCCTTCTTCGGCATGGCGGCCGTTGCGCCGACGCTGGTCCCGTTCCTGTTCGGCGACCAGTGGCACGACGCGGCGCCGGTCCTGCGGATCCTGGCGCTCCTGGCACCGGAATTCGTCGCGACCTCGATGCTGTGGATGATCTTCACGGCGCTCGGGCAGACCGGAATGGCCCTCCGGCTCGCGGGGGCGCAGTTCGCCCTCGGCGCGGCGGCGGCCGTCGTGACCGCGCCCCTGGGGCTCGCAGCCCTGGCCGCCGGGCACGTGGTGCGGGCCTACCTGTTCACGCCCTTCATCGTGGACAGGGTCGGGCGCCTTGTGCCGGTGGGCAACCGGTCCGTCTTCCGCGTGCTCACGCCGGTGACGGCCTGCGCGGTCGTGATGGCCGGCCTCGTCCTGCTCGTGCAGGGGCCGATCCAGGATGCCCTCGGGGACCGGCTCGGCCTGTTCGCGTCCGTCGGGATCGGCATCCTGGCCTATGCCGGGCTCGCCCAGACCTACATGCGCGACACGGTCCGGACGGCGCTGGGCTTATTCCTGCGCCGTGCCGCCTGATCGGCACCCTCCGCCAACCTTTGCCGGTGAGACTGACGACGGGATGCGCGCGTGTTCGAATGGATCGGGGCCATGACGGGACAGGCGGTGGCGATCGAGGAGCGGGCGCCGACAGCCTCCGTCGCCGTCGACGGCGCGGCGGTGTTCCTGCTCGGGGCCGCCCTGCAGTTCAACGTGCTGACGTCCAGCTTCGGATTGCCGTTTCAGCGCCTGTCCGACCTCCTGCCCTTTCTGCTCATCCCGTGGCTCGGCCTGCGGCGCGCGGTCCTCGCGGAAGCCATGCGCAACGTGGCGCCGCTCTCCGGGATCGTCGTCGTGATCGCGGCCTCCCTGGTGCTGAAGGCGCACATCCTCGCGGGCGACGTCTACCTGACGCTCGTGCTGCTGCTCTACGTCGTCCAGGCCTTCATCCTGCTCGTGCTCTTCCGCGACGCGCGCATCGAGAGCGCGTTCTGTGCCGGCCTGCTCGCGGGACTCCTCGGCTCCCTGGCGGTCCTGCTGCTCACCTCGACGGGCGCCTCCCTGGAGCGCTTCGGCCTCGCGGTCCCGACCGACGGCCTCGACGAGGACCTGAAGCTCTTCTTCCAGGACAAGCTGGGCGGCCTCTGGATCTCCGGGAACGAGACGGGCCACGTCTTCGCGCTGGCCGGGGCCGCGGCGCTTCTGCTGAGCCTGCGCTACCGCACGAAGGCGGTCTACCTCGTCTACTTCGCGGCCCTCCTGACCAGCTTCCCGCTGACCAACAACCGGGCCGGCCTGATCATGCCGCTCCTGTTCCTCGCCGTGCTGATGCGGCGGAACCTGAAGGCACCCGCCATCCTGACCGCGCTCGGCATCCTGGGTGCCCTGCTGGTCGCCTGGTCGGTGACGGGGGAGATCCCCCTGCCGGGGACCCTGTCGCAGGCGATCGAGCGACGTTTCGCGGAGGACACCAACGTCTCCAGCAACGTCGACGAGCGGTTCCTGTCAGGAATCTCCGCCCTCCAGCTCGTCGTCGCGTATCCGTTCGGCGTCGGCGAGGTCGCCCGCCGCTCCGGACTCCAGGCGCTCACCGGCCTGGTGACGCCGCACAACGGGTTCGTCTCCCTCGCGCTCCAGAGCGGACTCGCGACGCTCCTGCTGCTCGTCGCCGGGCTGGTGCGGATCCTCCTGGCGCCCGGCGCCGCCGGTCCGCTGCTGACCTACACCGCGCTGTTCCTCATCCCGTCGCTGATGTTCGAGGAGCTCTCGGTCAATCAGTACGTCCTGTTCTTCATGGCGCTCGTCGTCGCGTCGCTGGCGATCGCGCGCGAACCCGGAGCCCTGCGCACCGGACCGGGCTGACGGGGGCAAGCCTGGGCAGAGCAAAGCCGCGGCCGGCGCATTCACACGGCGTGCTGCTCGATAATCCCCCGCACGGCGTCCAGCATCCGCGCCCGGGCGTAGGGCTTGCGCAGGAATCGGGCCCGGCTCGGCACGTCGCCGGGCACCGGCTCGACCTTGCCGGACGTCATGATGATGCCGACGTTCGGCCAGCGCCGGTCGATGCACGCCGCCAGAACGATGCCATCAAGTCCACTGCGCAGATCGATATCTGTGATGACAACTCGAATATTGTCTCTATTTTCCAAGGCGCATACGGCATCCGCGGCGGTGCAAACGTCGACGGCCTCGTAACCAGCAACTTCCAGCACGTCGACAGCCGCCATCCGCTCGATGATTTCATCTTCCACGATGAGTACAGCTGGTTTCTGGGCATGTGACGCGCTCGAGACTGGATACATCGCTCAAACTTCCCCACAGCGGCCGATTCACGGTGCATGAACTATCAATTCGCCGCCCCGATCAAGCCACGCAGAGTTGCAATTTATCTTTTGATGTAGCTAAAAGTAGCAAATTGACCCTGTTCCCCTGGGTAAAATGCTGAAGATATTGCATTTTTGCAGGAGTTATGATTTTTATAAAGACTAGTGCCACGATGTGCTGAGATTTTAGATTGAATTGCAGATCCGAATGCAATATCGGTTGCGCATAGCGAGGCGTCGTGCTCAGGGGAGCGTCGACATCGCCTCCCAGATGATTGAGGCTCCGACCGTCAACGCGGCGATCGAGGCCGCCAGTCGCGCCATGGGCACCTTCCTAGCCGATGTGCCGGGCGTCGGCATCCTCACCGAGGTCGTGGCGGGCGGCCTCGTCTGGTCCTGCCGGCAGAACATGCCGTCCCCGCCGGAGCCCGATTTCATCCGCCCCTGAACCGGCGTCAGGACCGGCACCGGGCAATCACGCCGGCCCGGGTCCGGACAGGGCCGGATCCAGGGTCCGCGCGAGCGAGCGGGCGGCGGCCACGAGGGCGGTCACGATCGGGGTGGACGGTTCCCGTCGGGGGGCGACGAGGCCGATCGTGTGTTCCAGATCCGGCGCGGTGATCGGGATGGCGCGAACGCCGTCCATGGGACCCAGGGCGTCCACCAGGATCTCCGGCATGATCGAGGCCCAGCGCAGGGTGCGCACGTGGGTCAGCAGCACGATCATCGAGTTCGACTCGAGGGTCGCGGCGGGGTCCGCGCCGGCCTCGCGGATCTGCTGGTCGATGATCCGCCGGTTCTGCATGTTCGGCGTGAGCAGGCAGAGCGGCAGGCTGCTGGTCTCGGCCCAGCTAACGCTCGCCCGCCCGTCGAACGGCCCGCCGATGGCGGTCACGAGGCGGTAGCGCTCCCGGTACAGCGGGACCGACACCACGCGTCCCAGCGGCTCGTTGTCGAGGTAGGTGAGCCCGGCATCCGCCTCCAGATTCTCGATCAGCGAGAAGATATCGGCCGAGGTCGCGGACTCGACGGAGAGCCGCACGTCCGGGTGGCGCTCGCGGTACGGGGTCGTCAGTGCCACGACCATCGGCAGGGCGGTCGGGATCGCGGCGATGCGCAGATGGCCGGTCAGCCCCCGGCGCAGCCCCGTGACCTCCTCGTGCATCGCCCGCGCGTCGGCCACGATCCGCCGCGCCCATTCCAGCACCCGTTCCCCCTCGGGGGTGAAGCCCTGGAAGCGGGAGCCGCGCAGCACGAGCTGCACGCCGAAGCGGTTCTCGAGCTGCTTCACGCCCGCCGACAGGGTCTGCTGGGTCACCCCGCAGGCCTCGGCGGCATGGCCAAAATGCTGCTCGCGGGCGAGCGCGAGCAGGAAGTCCAGCTTGTCGATCACGACGGAGGGATCCCGGCACGGCGAGGCGCCGGAAGCCTAGCGACCCGTCGTGCCGGCCACAACCGGGGTTGGGCCTTACCGGAACAGGATGAAGGCCTTCGACAGGGTGATGCCGATGCCCCAGACGATCGGGATGCCGACCACCGCCCAGGCCACGGCCGCGCCCGGGCTGAAACCGCCGCGCCCGATGCCGAAGGAACCCGAGGCTCCGCCGACCGTGGCGCCGGTGCGGACGTCGAGGGACGCCCGCTCGGAATCGGACATGAACCAGCGCTGGGCCAGGGGCCGGACCAGCAGGTTGCAGAGGAAGCCGACCGCCAGGAAGCTCGCCAGCACGTACATGGTCCGGCCGTAGAGTTCCGCCCCCTGTACGCCCGCGGCGACCTGCGCCTCGCGGATCTTGGTGATGACGAAGGGTCCGACGATGCCCGCCATCGACCACGCGGTGAGCAGGCGCCCGTGGATGGCGCCGACGAACTGCGTGCCGAACACGTCGGCGAGGTAGGCCGGGACCGTCGCGAAGCCCCCGCCATACATCGACAGGATCACGCAGAAGATGGCGACGAACAGGGCCTGAGAGCCGATGCCGGCCGCCCAGGGTGCCGCCGCGTAGAGCAGGCCGCCCAGCGCGAAGAAGATCGCGTAGGTGACCTTCCGGCCGATCCGGTCCGACATCGAGGCCCAGAAGAACCGGCCCAGGATGTTGAACAGCGACAGCAGGCCGACGAAGCCGGCGGCGATCGCTGCCACCTGCGCCTTCTGGCCGGCATCGAGGGCGGAGAAGCCGGTGCCCGGCAGGCCGATCAGCTCGCCGCCGAAGATCTCTTGGAGCATCGGCGAGGCCAGCGCCAGGACGCCGATTCCGGCGGAGACGTTGAGGAACAGGACAAGCCAGATCATCCAGAACTGGACGGTCTTGTGCGCGTCCCGGAGGTGGACGTGCCCCGAGGCGATCATGGCGTTCTTGGCCGCCGGCGCCGTCCAGCCGTCCGGTCGCCAGCCGGCCGGCGGCACCCGGTAGCCGAAGGCGCCGCCCAGCATGAACAGGATGTAGCCCACGCCCATCACCGCCAGCGTCTGCCAGACGCCGGCCGAGTCCGCGGTCCGGAAGCCCTTGATCAGGCTGTCCGCCAGGGGCGAGCCGATCATCGCACCGCCGCCGAAGCCCATGATCGCCATGCCGGTGGCCATGCCGCGGCGGTCGGGGAACCACTTGATCAGCGTGGAGACGGGGGAGATGTAGCCGAGGCCCAGCCCGATGCCGCCGATCAGGCCCATGCCGAGCCAGACCAGCCAGAGCTGGTGGATGTAGACGCCGAAGGCGCCGATCAGGAAGCCGCCGCCCCAGCACAGGGCGGCGACGATGCCGGCCTTGCGCGGGCCCGCGCGCTCCAGCCAGCCGCCGAACAGGGCGGCCGACAGGCCGAGCACCACGATCCCGATGGAGAAGACCGTCACGAGGTCGCTCACCCGCCAGTCGCAGGTGGTGGTGAACAGGGCCGTCATCACGCCCATGTCGGGGCAGGCCGCCGCAGCGGGCTTGCCGACCGAGAGCGCCCGCGTCAGCGGAAGCCAGAACACCGACAGGCCGTAGGCCATGCCGATGCACAGGTGGATCGCGAGGGCCGCGGGCGGGACCAGCCACCGGTTGAAGCCCGGCTTGGCGACGATACGCTCGCGCGAGAGCAGACCCGGCGCGGCATCGGGCGCGACCGCACCCGTAACCCCAAGACTCATGACGTCATCCTCTTCGGCAGCCACGTGGATGGGCGGCTCGTGGGAGGATGATGCGCGATCTGTGTGCAACGTGCCAGCGTCGCCGATCACTCAGTCGACACGTTTACGCCCGATCGCCGCAGTCTGCATGCGCAACGACCAAGGAAAGAGGCCCGTCCAGGAGTCCTGATCGCGCGCCCTGCGCAGTTCGACGCCGGGATCAGCCCGCGTCGCTGGCACCGTCGCCGAGTTTCTGCGGATCGCGGGTCGCGGGCCGGACCGGGCTCTCGGCCTGCGGTTCGGCGCCGCGCAGGGCCCGCTGCACCAGATCGTCGGCCCGGTCGCCCATCGCCGGCAGGGCGGCTTCAAGCTTCGAGACCATCTTGGGCGTCCAGAAGGCCGTGATGTGCTTGTGGACGCCGGCGACCGCCTCCTCTTCCGGGTATGACCGGAAGAAGGTGGCGATCTGGTTGGCCATGCGGAGGAGCTTGTCCTCCTGACTCACCGCGCGCATCGGTTCACTCCGCCGCGTCGAGCGTGGTGTCTTGGGAATTGGCGATGCGCGTCAACGAGAAATCCTCCTCGTAGAACTTCGCCTGCCAGTCGGAGGGCCGGTTGGTCCGCCTGACCTGCACCGCCGTCACCTTGTACTCGGGGCAGTTGGTCGCCCAGTCCGAGTAGTCCGTGGTGATGACGTTGGCGCCGGTCTTGGCGTGGTGGAACGTGGTGTAGACCACGCCCGGCTGCATCCGCTCGGAGACCTTGGCCTTCAGCGCGATGTCGCCCGAGCGGCTCTCCAGGGCGACCAAGTCGCCGTCGACGATGCCGCGCAGCTCCGCGTCGAAGGGGTGGATCTCCAGCACGTCCTCCTCGTGCCAGCGCGAGTTCTCGGTGCGCCTTGTCTGCGCGCCGACATTGTACTGGGACAGGATCCGGCCCGTGGTGAGGATCAGCGGGAACTTCGCCCCCGTCCGCTCCTCGGTGGCCACGAACTCGGTGATCATGAACCGGCCCTTGCCGCGGACGAACCAGTCCACGTGCATCATCGGCGTGCCGAGCGGCGCCTTCTCGTTGCAGGGCCACTGCACCGAGCCCAGCGCGTCGAGCTTGGCGTAGGAGACGCCGGTGAAGCTCGGGGTCAGGCCGGCGATCTCGTCCATGATCTCGGACGGATGGCTGTAGCTCATCGGGTAGCCGAGCGCGTTGGAGAGCAGCACCGTGCCCTCCCAGTCGCCGTAGCCGCCCATCGGGGCCATGACCTTGCGGACCCGGGAGATGCGGCGCTCGGCGTTGGTGAAGGTCCCGTCCTTCTCCAGGAACGAGGCGCCCGGCAGGAAGACGTGGGCGTACTTGGCGGTCTCGTTCAGGAACAGGTCCTGGACGACGATGCACTCCATCGCCATCAGGCCCGAGGTCACGTGGTGCGTGTCGGGATCGGACTGGGCGATGTCCTCGCCCTGGATGTACAGGCCCTTGAACGTGCCCTCGACGGCCTCGTCCAGCATGTTGGTGATGCGCAGGCCCGGCGCGTTGTCGAGCTTGGCGCCCCAGAGGGCCTCGAAGCTCTCGCGGGTGGCGTCGTCGGAGACGTGGCGGTAGCCGGTGAGCTCGTGCGGGAACGAGCCCATGTCGCAGGAGCCCTGGACGTTGTTCTGGCCGCGCAGGGGGTTCACGCCGGCGCCGAGCTTGCCGATGTTGCCGGTGGCCATGGCGATGTTGGCCATGCCCATGACCATGGTCGAGCCCTGGCTGTGCTCGGTGACGCCCAGCCCGTAGTAGATGCCGGCCGCGCCGCCCTTGGCGTAGAGCCGGGCCGCCCCGCGGACCTCCGCCGGGTCGAGGCCGGTGAATTGCTGCTGGCTCTCCGGGGAGTGGCGCTCATCGGCGATGAACCGGGCCCAGGACTCGAACTCGGCGAGGTCGCAGCGCTCGCGGATATAGGCCTCGTCGACCAGCCCTTCCGTGACGATCACGTGCGCCAGCGCGTTGATGAAGGCGACGTTCGAGCCGGGTTTCAGCGGCAGATGATAGTCGGCCTTGATGTGGGGCGACTTCACGAGGTCGATCTTGCGCGGATCGGCGACGATGAGCTTCGCGCCCTGGCGCAGGCGCTTCTTCATCCGCGAACCGAAGACCGGGTGGCCGTCGGTCGGGTTGGCGCCGATCACCAGGATCACGTCGGAGTTCTCGACCGACTTGAAGTCCTGGGTGCCAGCCGAGGTGCCGAGCGTCGACATCAGGCCGTAGCCGGTCGGCGAGTGGCAGACGCGGGCGCAGGTATCGACGTTGTTGTTGCCGAAGGCGGCGCGCACGAGCTTCTGGACGAGGTAGGCCTCCTCGTTGGTGCAGCGCGACGATGTGATGCCGCCGACCGAGTCTTTTCCGTATTTCGCCTGGATCCGCTTGAACTCGCTCGCGGCCCGGTCGATGGCTTCTTTCCAAGAAACTTCGCGCCACGGATCCGTGATCTTCTCGCGGATCATCGGCTTGGTGATGCGGTCCTTGTGGGTGGCGTAGCCGTAGGCGAAGCGGCCCTTCACGCAGGAATGGCCCTCGTTGGCCTTGCCGCCCTTGTAGGGGACCATGCGGACGACGCGCTCGCCCTGCATCTCGGCCTTGAACGAGCAGCCGACGCCGCAATACGCGCAGGTCGTCACCGCCGCGTGCTCGGGCTGGCCGTACTCGTGGATCGATTTTTCCTGCAACGTGGCCGTGGGACACGCCTGCACGCAGGCGCCGCAGGAGACGCACTCGGACTCGAAGAAATTGGTCGGGCCGGCCGCCACGCGGCTGTCGAAGCCGCGGCCCGCGATGGTCAGCGCGAAGGTGCCCTGCACTTCCTCACAGGCGCGGACGCAGCGGTTGCAGACGATGCACTTCGACGGGTCGTAGGTGAAGTACGGGTTCGACTCGTCCTTCGGCAGGTACTTTTCCGAGCTCGGCCGGACGTGGTTGTCGCCCTCGTAGCCGTAGCGGACGTCGCGCAGGCCGACGACGCCGGCCTGGGTCTGCAGCTCGCAGTCGCCGTTCGCCGCGCAGGTCAGGCAGTCGAGCGGGTGATCGGAGATATAGAGCTCCATCACGCCCTTGCGGAGCTTGGCGAGCTTCTCGTTCTGCGTGTGCACCACCATGCCGTTCTCGGCCGGGGTCGTGCACGAGGCAGGCGTACCACGCCGACCCTCGATCTCCACGAGGCAGAGGCGGCACGAGCCGAACGGCTCCAGCGAGTCGGTGGCGCAGAGCTTCGGGATCTGCGTGCCGGCCTGCATCGCCGCCGCCATCACCGAGGTGCCGGCCGGCACCGTGACCTCCATGCCGTCGATCGTCAGGGTGACGGTCTGCTCCGACACGCGGATCGGCGTGCCGTAGTCGATCTCCTTGATTAGGCCCATCGACCGCTCCTCACTCGGCCGCAGCCGGCAGATCGCCGGCGCGCCTGAAATCCTCGGGGAAATGGGTGATCGCGCTCATCACTGGCATGGGCGTGAGCCCGCCCATGGCGCAGAGCGACCCATCGGTCATGACCTCGCAGAGATCCTCGACCAGCTTGAGGTTCGCGTCCGGCCGGATGCCGGCGATCACCTTGTCCATGGTCTCGACGCCACGGGTCGCGCCGATACGGCAGGGGGTGCACTTGCCGCACGATTCGGTGGCGCAGAACTCGAAGGCGAAGCGGGCCTGGGCGGCCATGTCGACGGTGTCGTCGAACACCACGATGCCGCCGTGGCCGACGAGGCCCTTCTTGGCCGCCATCGCCTCGTAATCGAGGGGCGTGTCGAGGAGATGGTCGGGGAAGTAGGCGCCCAGCGGCCCGCCGACCTGCACGGCCCGGACCGGCCGGCCCGAACGCGTGCCGCCGCCGAAATCCTCGATGACCTGCCACAGGGTGATGCCGAAGGCCATCTCGATCAGGCCGCCGTGCTTGATGTTGCCGGCGAGCTGGATCGGCAGCGTGCCGAGCGACCGGCCCATGCCGTAATCGGCGTAGGCCCTGGCGCCGTTCTCCAGGATCCACGGCACGGCCGTGAAGGTCATGACGTTGTTGACGAGCGTCGGCTTGCCGAGGAAGCCCTTGAGCGCCGGGATCGGCGGCTTGGCCCGCACGATGCCGCGCTTGCCCTCGAGGCTCTCCAGCAGCGAGGTCTCCTCGCCGCAGATATAGGCGCCGGCGCCCAGCCGCACTTCCAGGTGGAAGCTCTTGCCCGAGCCCAGGACGTTGTCGCCGAGCACGCCGGCCGTCACGCCGTTGGCGATCGCCTCCTTCAGGGTGGCGAAGGCCTGCGGGTACTCGGAGCGCAGGTAGATGTAGCCGCGGGTGGCGCCGGTCGCGACGCCCGCGATGGTCATGCCCTCGATGAGGTTGAAGGGATCGCCCTCCATCATCATCCGGTCGGCGAAGGTGCCGGAATCGCCCTCGTCGGCGTTGCAGACCACGTATTTCTGGTCCGCCTTGGCGAGCATCACGGTGTTCCACTTGATGCCGGCCGGGAAGCCGGCACCGCCCCGGCCGCGCAGGCCGGAATCGCGCACCGCCGCGACGATGCCCTCGGCATCGAGCTTCAGGGCGGCCTCGAGGCCGCGGTAGCCGCCATGCGCCCGGTAATCGTCCACGGAGACCGGGTCGATCACGCCGCAGCGGTGGAAGGTCAGGCGCTGCTGCCGGGCGAGGAACGGGATCTTTTCGGGATCGCCGAGGCGCAGGGTGTGGTCGCCCCCCGTGGTCAGGCCGGCATCCAGCAGGGCCTCGACATCCGCGAGCTTCACCGGCCCGTAGGCGACGCGCCCCTCAGGCGTGCCGACCTCGACCATCGGCTCCAGCCACGCCAAGCCGCGGGAGCCGGTACGCACGACGGTGACGTCGAGGCCGCGGCGCTCGGCGCCGGCGAACAGGGCCCGGGCGACCTTGTTGGCGCCCAGGCCGAGAGCGACGGCGTCGCGGGGAACGTAAAGGGTGACGCTCACTGGCGCACTTCCGTCAAGGCGGCTTCGAGGGCGTCGGCGGTCAGGTGAGCCAAAGGCTCGCCGTCGACCAGCGCGGCGGGACCGTTGGCGCAGAGGCCCAGGCAGTAGACCGGCTCGACCGTGGCGCTGCCGTCCGCGGTGGTCTCGTGCCAGCCGCAGCCGAGGCGGCCGAGGATCTCGCGGTGGAGCTTGTCGGAACCCATGGCCTGGCAGGCCTCGGCCCGGCACAGCTTCACCTCGTGGCGGCCGGCGGGATGGGCGCGGAAGTCATGGTAGAAGGTGACGCAGCCATGCACCTCGGCGCGGGACAGGTTGAGCGCGTCCGCGATCAGCGGGACGGCGCCGGTATCCACGTAGCCGAACGTCGCCTGCAGCGCGTGCAGGATCGGCAGCGTGGCCCCTTCGAGATGGGTGTGTTCGGCGATGATCCCGGATGCGCGCTCGGCGCTCCAGGGCTCGTGACGCGCCATGGTTTCCAGCCCAGTCTGTTCCTGTTCTAAGGCTGAACAGGAACAGAAATGCCAGTTCGCTTCAATCGAGCAGTCCGGTCGCTCGACAAAGGATATTTGTCGAGCTGTCACCCAGCCTGGGCGGATCGTGTGAATACGAACAAAATGTTTGGCTGGAAACGCATTTTCGTATCGACGCCGCAGCCCGCCGGCCCCGCGTGCAATGCACCATCACTTTGTGCCATGCATGAAATTGCAGGGCTGAGCCGGTCGAACGCCCGAACGGGGCGCTCGCTGTGCCGCAGCGGCAAGACCGCTCTGCGCGCGGGTGCCATGCGACGACCCGGAGCCCAGCGTCGTCGACCGCACCGCGATCGGATTGCGGCACCTCATCCGCGGGACTGAACCGGACCGTTCGATCCGGTCAGAACTCCATCTCCAGTTCCTCGATCTCCTCCGGCTCCTCGGCGGCGGCCTCGGCCCACTCGACCATCAGGGGCCAGTGCAGGATCGTGTCGCGGTAGGTGGCGGCGCGGGGCGGCAGCGCGACGTCGTAGGTGCGGAAGCGGGTGCAGACCGGCGCGAACATGGCGTCCGCCAGACAGGGGCGCGCGCCGAACAGGTACGGGCCCTCGTAGCGGTCCAGGCAATCGTCGAAGATGGTGACGATCCGCTCGATGTCGGCCTTCGCGCCGTTGAACAGCGGGAAAGCGGGGTGGAAGGCGCGCAGGTTCATCGGGAGCGCCGAGCGCAGGTTCACGAAGCCCGAATGCATCTCGCCGGAGATCGACCGGCAATGGGCCCGCTCGGTCACGGGCCGCGGCAGCAGGCCCGCTTCCGGGAACATCTCGCCGAGACATTCGGCGATGGCGAGCGCGTCCCAGACGACCACGTCGCCGTGGCGCAGGCGCGGCACCAGGAAGGACGGCGAGAGGTGGAGCAGTTCCGCCCGGCTGGTGGCATCGGTGCCCGACAGGACCTCGATCTCGAAGTCGAGGCCCGCCATCCGGCAGATCAGCCAGCCCCGCAGGGACCACGAGGAGTAGTTGCGGCTCGATATGGTGAGGGTAGCGGCCGTCATCGTCCTGCCCCGGGGCGCGTCGCCGATCCTACGGTCTGCGATGCCTCATCCAAGACTCGTGCCGAGCGGCCTCGACGAATCGCACCCCTGCGGCGATCCTACTCCCGCCGCAGGAGCGCGGCGACCTCCGCCTCCTCGGCGGCCGAGAGGTTTCGCGCGGGGGCCGCCGGCCGGCGGCGCGCGAGGCGCCAGATGCCGAACCCACCGAGCAGAACCGCGAGCACTGGCGTCAACCACAACAGGAGGGTGTGCGGGGCGAAGACCGGGCGCAGCAGCACGAACTCGCCGTAGCGATCGACGACGTAGGCGAGCACCGCCTTGTCACTGTCGCCCTTGCCCAGACGCTCGCGCACGATCACGCGCAGGTCCTTGGCGAGCGGCGCATCGGAGTCGTCGATCGACTGGTTCTGGCAGACGAGGCAGCGCAGTTCCGCCGAGATCTCCCGGGCGCGGTGCTCCAAGACAGGATCCTTCAACACCTCGTCGGGCTGGACGGCGCAGGCGGGGGTGATGCATGCGGCCAGGAGCAAGGCCGCCACGCCGATCCATGGGCGCGCCCTCCCCGCCATTCCTGCGCGGGCCGGTACCCTGCGCAGCAACGGGAACGAGGGGTGCGCCGAGTCAGCCCCGGTCGCGCCCGAGGGGACGGCCGCAGCCTCATCCGGCCGCCGGGTTTCCCTCTCCCGGCCGACGCGACGGCCGCACGCTGCGCCACCCTTCCCCGCGGCCGGGGGAGCGAGAATCGCGGAAGCCTCCATCTGCGCCCTCACTCGGCCGGCACTGCGTTGGGCAGCGGCCGCACCCTCGCCTTGGCGGGGACGCCCACGCGCATCCGCCGATCGGTGAGCGAGAGCCCGCCGCCCAGCGCCATCACCACGGCCCCGAGCCAGATCAGCAGCACCAGCGGCTTGTAGTACAGCCGCAGGCCGACGCCGCCGTCCTGGCTCATCTCGCCGAGGCTGGCATAGACCTGGCTGGCGCCGATCGTCAGCAGCCCGGATTCGGTAACCGCCATCTTGCGGCTCGGATAGAACCGCTTGCCGGTCTCCACGTGCCCGACTTCGTCGCCGGCGCGGGTGCGGATCGTCAGGGTGGCGGCGGCCTCCTCGTAGTTCGGGCCCTGGCGGGGACCGACGCTGTCGAGGGTCGCCGTGTAGGGTCCGGCCGTCAGGCTCTGACCGGGCTTCAACGTCGCGAGCCCCTCGGCGGCCCAGCCCTGCGCGGCGATGCCCAGTACCACCACGCCGACCCCGGCATGGGCGAGCGCCGTGCCCCACGCCGAGCGCGGCAACCCGACCGCGCGCCGCCCGATCTGGCCGAGCGAGCGCGCCCGGCTCGCGCCGTAGCCGCGGGCGCGGGAGACGATTTCCAGGGCGGAGCCGATCAGCAGATAGGCGCCGAGGCCGATCCCGACGGGCGCCATGACGGGGCCGCCCCACGTCATGGCCAGCACCGCGAGGCCGATCACCAGGGCCACCGCGAGGGCGGCGAAAAGGCGCTGCGACGCGGCAAGCACGTCGCCGCGCTTCCACGCCAGGGCCTGCCCGAAGGGCACGATCAGCAGGAGCGGGATCGCCAGCGGCACGAAGGTCGAATTGAAGAAGGGCGGCCCGACCGTGATCTTCTCGCCCGTCAGCATCTCCAGGACCAGCGGGTACAGGGTGCCGACCAGCACGGTGGCGCAGGCCGCCACGAGGAACAGGTTGTTGAGGACGAGGGAGCCCTCGCGGGAGATCGGCGCGAACAGCCCGCCCTGCCGCAGCAGCGGCGCGCGCCACGCGAAGAGCGTCAGCGAGCCCCCGATGAACAGGATCAGGATCGCCAGGATGAAGACGCCGCGGGTCGGGTCGGTGGCGAAGGAATGCACCGAGGTGATCACGCCCGAGCGGACCAGGAAGGTGCCGATCAGCGAGAGCGAGAAGGTCAGGATGGCCAGCAGCACCGTCCAGACCTTCAGGGCGTCGCGCTTCTCCATCACCACGGTGGAGTGCAGCAGCGCCGTGCCGGCGATCCACGGCATCAGGGAGGCGTTCTCCACCGGGTCCCAGAACCACCAGCCGCCCCAGCCGAGTTCGTAATAGGCCCAGTAGGAGCCCATCGCGATCCCCAGCGTCAGGAAGCTCCAGGCGGTGAGCGTCCAGGGGCGCACCGCCCGGGCCCAGACGGCGTCGATCCGCCCGTCGATCAGCGCGGCCACCGCGAAGGCGAAGCTGATCGAGAAGCCGACATAGCCGACGTAGAGGAGCGGCGGGTGGATCGCGAGACCCGGATCCTGCAGCAGCGGGTTGAGATCGTTGCCCTCGAGCGGCGCGGGGATCACGCGGCTGAACGGGTTCGAGGTCGTGATGATGAACAGCAGGAACACGAAGGTGATCAGCCCCTGCACGCCCAGCGTGCTGGCGCGCAGCCGCGGCGGCACGGAGTTCCTGGCGGCCGCCACGCAGGCGCCGAACAGGGTGAGGATCAGGACCCAGAGGAGCATCGAGCCCTCGTGGTTCCCCCAGACGCCGGAGATCTTGTAGATGAGCGGCTTCTGCGTGTGCGAGTTCTCGACGACGTTCTGGACCGAGAAGTCCGACTTGACGTGCGCCCAGGTGAGCGCCGCGAAGGCGAAGAGCACGCAGGCGAAGGCACCGAGCGCCGCCTGCGAGGCGGTCTGGCGCAGGGCCGGGTCGCCCGAGCGCGCGGCCCAGATCGGCATCACCATCTGGACGAGGGAGATCGCCAGCGCGAGCGCGAGGGCGAAGTGGCCGGTCTCGACGATCATGCGGTTTCCCTTAGCGCTCGCTGCGCGGGCCGAGGGTCGTATCGGCCGCGGCCGTGGCGGGCTTCGGGCCGCCCTTGTTCGGGCCACCCTCCTGCCAGCGCCCCTGAGCCTTCAGCGCGTCGGCCACCTCGCGCGGCATGTACGACTCGTCGTGCTTGGCCAGCACCGTGTCGGCGCGGAACTGCCCGCCCGGCTCTAGGACGCCCTCGGCGACCACGCCCTGCCCCTCGCGGAACAGGTCCGGCAGCAGGCCCTTGTAGTGGACCGCCACGGTGGCGTTCGTGTCGGTGACGGAGAAATCCACCGTCTGGTCCGGTCCGCGCCTGAGGGACCCGTCCTTCACGAGGCCGCCCAGCCGCAGGCGCGTGCCCGGCGCGATCGCCTGCTGGGCGATGTCGGTCGGCGACCGGAAGAACACGATCGAGCCGCTCATGGCGAACAGGATCAGCCCCACGGCCAGCGCGAGCACGCTGCCGCAGGCGGCGATCAGGATCAGGCGGCGGCTCTTACGCGTCACGGTTACGTCCACCCCGCGGTCCGGCAGGCGGCGCTCCGCCCAGACCCGAACCGTTCTCATTCTAGCTTCCTGAAGGTGTCGGCTCCGTGCGGGCGCGGGTCAAGGGCAGCCGTCGAGACGGATTGTCGTACGCGCGGCGCGGCGCGCCGGCCCGGCGTCAGGGACTGGGCTTGACCGGCAGGTCGAGTTCCCGGGCGAGCCCGTCGAGGCGGGCCACCGCCTCGCCGTTGGCCGCCAGGGCCATCCGGGCGCGGTCGAGGGCGCTGATCGCCTTGTCGCGCTCGCCCAGCGCGCTGTAGGAGCGCACGAGGCGCAGCCACTCGTCCGGCATGCCGCCCCGCGCGGCCAGGCGCCGGTCGAGGCCCTCCACCATGCCGCGGATAGCCGCGTCGCGGTCGGCCTGCGGCATGGCGCGCACGGCCGCCATCGCGGCCTCGGTCTCGGCCCGGGCCGCCGGTCCGCCGGGCCCCGCCGGCTGGGACGGCGCATTGTCCAGGCCGACGGCGCGGGCGGCCTGCTCCACCTGGGCCAAACCCTGTGGATCGTTGGCCAGCGCCACGCGGGCTCGGGCCAGGGCGGCGGCCGCCTGATCGTGCTCGCCGAGCACGACCCGGGAGCGGACGAGCCGCAGCCACTCGTCGGCGGTGCCGCCACCGCCCTTGAGCCGGGCATCGAGCCCGTCGACCATGCCGCGGATCGCCGCCTGCTGCTCCGCCGGAATCGTCGGAGCGGTCGGGGGCGCCTCGGGCGGCGGCGGCTCGCCCTTCAGGCGGGCGAGGGTCTGCCGGACCACCCCGAGCCAGGGGGCGTCGGGCGGCCCGGCGGCTTCGAGGGTCGTGAGCTGGCGGATCGCCTCGCCGGTGTCTCCCGCCTGCTCGGCCGCCCGGGCAAGGTAGAACCGGGGCTTGGGCGCGTTCGGGTCCTTGGCCTGCGCCTTCTCGAACAGCGCCTTGGCCTCCGGCGCGACGGTGCCGTTGCTGGCCGCCGTGAGCGCCTCACCCTGATCGGCGAGGAGGTCGGCGGTCTCGCCTTTCAGCCGGGCGATGTTCCCGTAGGCACGGGCGGCGTCTTCGAAGCGGCCGGTGCGCATGTAGACCGGGGCGAGCACCGCCCAGCCTCGGGCGTCGTTCGGATCGCGGGCGAGCCGCGTCTCGATCTGGCCGACCGCCTTCATCAGTTCGTCGGTGCCGCCGCGGGCAGCCTGCCGGTCGGCCTCGGTCTGCGCGGGCAGTTCGGGCGAGCCGTAGAGGCCGTAGGCGATCAGGGTCACCAGGGGGATGGTGGAGAGCGCGAAGGCGGACGCCGCCCGGCGCCGGCGCAGGCGCGGCTCGGCCGGGCGCGCAGCCTCGGCGAGGTCGTCGTCCTCGGCCTCGCGCTGCGCCTCGCGGCTCGCCCGGAGCAGCCGCCGGCCCGCCTCCGCCTTGGCGGTCTCGGCCTCCTCCGGGGCGATCAGGCCGCGCTCGAGGTCGCGCCCGATCTCGGCGATCTGATCCTCGTAGAACGCGGTCTCGGTGGCGAGCCCGGACCCGCCCGCCTCGCCCGTCGGAACGGCGGCGCGCCGCGACATCGGCCAGAGCAGGCCGAGGACGGCCGCCGCGGTCATGGCCGCCAGGATGAACCAGATCGCCGTCATCAAACCTTCGCCAGCGGGCCGGACCGGCCCGTACCCCTCCACACCATGTGGAGCCGGCGGCGTGACGCCACGACGCCCCCCGGCGGTGGCACGGTGTCACGCAACTCCCTCACGAAGACAAGGGCCTAGCCGTGGCCATGAGGCCGCGCCGCGGCGCCGGGGAGGCGCGCGAAGGCGCCCGGCACGGCTCGGCGCGGTCTCAATGCGTCGCGGCCCCCACCGGCGCGTCGCCCGGAACCTCCAGCACCGCGCGCAGGCCGCCCAGCGCCGCCTCCTCCAGGGTGAAGCGCCCCCGGTACAGGGCGGCGAGATCGGCCACGATCGACAGGCCGAGGCCGGAGCCGGGCTTCGATTCGTCGAGCCGCCGCCCCCGGCCGAGCACCGCCTGTCGGGCTTCGGGCGGCAGGCCGGGGCCGTCATCCTCGATGGCGACGACGAGGTGGGGATAATCGTCCTTGTCCACCGCCTCGGCCCGGATCGCCACGCGGCCGTGGGCCCATTTCGAGGCGTTGTCGACGAGGTTGCCGACCATCTCCTCGAAATCCTGCCGCTCACCCCGGAAGCGCAGTCCCGGCGGAACGTGGACGTCGTAGGCGATGTCCTTGTCGCGGTAGATCTTTCCGAACGTCCGGACGAGGCCGGCGAGCGCCGGCTCGACCTCGGTGGACGTGCCGAGGGTGCCGGCCAGCGCGGCCGCGCGCGCCCGGTCGAGGTGGTAATTGACCTGATCGCGCATCACCGCGGCCTGCTCGCGGATCTTCTGCGTCAGTTCCTCGGGGGCGTCGGACGCGCCGACCTCGTTGACGATGATCGAGAGCGGCGTCTTCAGGGCGTGGGCGAGATTGCCGACCTGGGTGCGGGCGCGTTCCAGGATCTCCCGGTTGGTCTCGATCAGGAGATTCACCTCGCCGGTGAGCGGGGCGATGTCGCGGGGATAGGTGCCGGTGATCCGGTCGGCCTCGCCCCGGCGCACGGTGCCCAGCGCGGCGCGCATCTTCTTGAGGGGCGCGAGGCCGAACCGGATCTGCAGCAGGGTCGTGATCGCCAGCGACAGGCCGAGCAGCCCGAACGTGATGGTCAGCGAATTGCGGAACCGGTCGACGTCGTTGACGATCTCGTCGGCGGGACCGGCGACGCGGACCGTGTAGCGCCCCTCCTCGCCGAGATCGACGTCGCGCTCCATGATGCGCAGGAGCCGCCCGTCCTGCCCCCTGCCGTAGCCCTGGCGGATCTGCCCGACGCCGACCTTGCCGTCCGAATCCGTGGCGGCCGGCAGCGGCACGCCGACGAGGGAGCGGGAGGTGCGTACGTCCCGGGGCTTCGCGTCGGGTTTGCCGACCTGCCAGTACCAGCCCGACAGGGGCAGGTCGAAGCGCGGGTCGCCCAGCGAGAAGGTCCGGCTCTCGGGATCGTTGGGCGAGACGAGATCGGTGGCGAGGTTGTTGGCGAAGACGAGGAGCCGGCTGTCGAAGGACCGCTCGGTGTTCTCGCGGTAGAGGGTCGTGAGGATCCAAGCCGCGATCAGCAGGATCGCCGAGCTCGACAGGAACGCTGACACGGCGAGGCGCACCGCGATGGAACGGCGGCGCAGGGAGAAGAGGCCGAGAAGGTCGATCATCGCGGCGCCTATCGCTCAGACGGGCGGCGGCGCATCGTAGTACACCGCGCCCCGCATCAGCGGGCGCGCCGTCCGGAAGAACGCGCCGCGCTCGGCCCGCCAGCCGTCGCCGTCGCGAGTCACGGACGCGTCGGCGGTGAGGATGCCCGAGGGCATGCCGACCCGCAGGGCCGCGTCGGTGGCGCGGGCGGCCTCGTGGACGAGGCTGCCCGTGAGCCGGGCGGCCACCGCGAGGCACAGGGTGGCGGTGAGCGGCAGGGCCTGATGCGGCACGCCGTTGGAGATCATCCGCGCGGTGAGGTCGACCTCTTCGGCGCGGACGGCCGTGCCGGAGAGGCTGCCGGAATCCTGCGGCCGCGCCACGAGGCCGACGAACGGCACGTGGACGATGCGGGCGGCCGCGTCGAGATCGGGCGCGATGCCCATCGCCACGGAAGCGGCCCGGCGGATCCGTGCGAGCCGGTCGAGGAGGCCGGGCACGGCCTCCAGGGCGGCGGGCAGCTCGGTGCCGGAAAGCCCGAGATCGGCGGCGCGGACGAAGGCGCAGGCGTTGGCCGCATCCACCAGCGAGGCCTCGATCGATCCGAGGCCCGGCACGTCGAGGATCTGGCGGACGGCGCCGGTGGGCAGCAGCCGTCCGGTGGTCGCACCGCCCGGTTCGACGAAATCGAGGCGGACCGGCGCGCCGGTGCCGGCCACGCCGGGGATCGCCAGGGCGCCGCGATAAACGGTGCGGCCGTCCCGGACCTCGAACTTGGCCTCGATCAGCTTGCGCGTGTTGGTGTTGAAGATCCGCAGCCGCACCGGGCCGTCGGCAACCTGCACGAGGCCCTCGTCCACGGCGAACGGTCCGACCGCCGCGAGCATGTTGCCGCAATTGCCCGAGAGATCGATGCGGCCGTCGCGGACCACCACCTGCACGAAGGTGTAGTCGATATCGGCGTCCGGCCGCGCGGAGCGCTCCACCACGCAGATCTTCGAGACCGACGAGACGCCGCCGCCCATGCCGTTGAGCTGGCGCCCGAACGGGTCGGGGCTGTCCATGGCGGAGAGGAAGACCGGCTCCCAGGCGGCGAAGTCGCCGGGCACGTCCCGGCGGTGCAGCATCAGCGCCTTGCTGGTCCCGCCGCGCATGAAGACCGCCGGCAGCGTGCCGGGCGCCGACACGGTCGTCACACCCGCGCCGGCGGCTGGTTCGGGTCCACGAGGTAGCCGAGGCCGCGCACCGTCTGGATCAGGTCGACGGCGAGCTTCTTGCGCAGCCGCCCGACGAACACCTCGATGGTGTTCGAGTCCCGGTCGAAATCCTGGTCGTAGAGGTGCTCGGTGAGTTCGGCCCGGGAGACGACCCGGCCGGTATGGTGCATCAGGTAGGAGAGCAGCCGGTACTCGTGGCTCGTGAGCTTCACCTGGGCGCCGTCGACGAAGACCTTGCCGGAGCGGGTGTCGAGGGTCACGGGCCCGCAGGCGATCTGGCTGGTGGCGTGGCCGGCGGCCCGGCGCAGCAGCGCGCGGACCCGCGCCATCAGCTCCTCCATGTGGAAGGGCTTGGTGACGTAGTCGTCGGCGCCGGCATCGAAGCCGTCGACCTTGTCGGACCAGCGGTCGCGGGCGGTGAGGATGATCACCGGAGTTTTCACGCCGGCCCGGCGCCATTTCTGCAGCACCGTGACGCCGTCGGCCTTGGGCAGGCCCATGTCGAGGATGATGGCGTCGTAGGGCTCGCTCTCGCCGAGATAGCCGCCCTCCTCGCCGTCATAGGCCTTGTCGGCGACGTAGCCGGCCTCCTCCAGGGCGGCGACGACCTGCCGGTTGATGTCCTTGTCATCCTCCACGACGAGCAGACGCACGGCTCATTCCCCTCCGAGGCGGTTTCGGCACCCGCTCAATATTGTCCTGACACGCTGCCGGTGCGCGCGTCGACGATGACGTGCACGAAATGACCGTCCCGGCGCAAGGCGGTCAGCATGTAGACGAGGGTGTCCTCGTAGCGGCAGAGGCTCGCCCGCTGGATCTCGGCCCGGGGGATCACCGTGCGGGCCGCGCGGATCGCAGCAACGGGCGGGATCACCCGGCGCTCGCCGACCTCCTCGCGCATGTCGGCGGGGGACAGGCAGGATTCGATCCGCAGCGGCGCCTGGCCGGAGACCGCCCCCGTCTGCGGGGCCGGACCATCGTCGGCCATGGAGCCGAGGCCGCCCGCGGCGAGGGCCGCTGCAGTCAGGCTGATGGCGACGAGGGCGATGGCGTAGCGCATTGGCGGAAGATGTGGGCCGAGGGCACTGAATGCGCCCTGAATGCGCAGCTTGCCGCGCCGAGCGGCAGGGGGACCGGTTATGCGGGTTGTGAACGATCGGATGGCGCACGGCATGGTGCCGGCATTACGGGTGAGGCGCCGCCGGGTTCCCCCGTCCCGGGCGGTTCGCACAGGCCATGCGGGTTGCCTCACCGTGCCCCCCGGCGCCCCCGTCGCGGCCGCCGGCGACGAACCGGGATGGTCGGGCAAGCCCGCCGGTCGCGGTCGCCCCCGCGGTGAGGGCGGCGCCGCCGCCAGGCCAGGGCCGGAGGCCGAGCTGCGCGCCCCCGTGGAGCGCGATCGACAGGGCCGCGCCCCCCGACAGGGCCAGCCAGAGCCGATCGAGGATCCGGTCCCGCTGCACGCCCATCTCAACCTCCCGCAACCACGGTCCAGAGGGCCCGCAGGGCGGGGATGCGCCCCGCGAGCCACGCGATCTGGTCCGAGAACCAGTGCGCGGCCGCCGCCGCGGCGACGAAGGCCAGGATCGTCGCGTGCTTCAGCCGGTGGAGGTACCGGCGCAGGGCCCGCCGCTCGATCCGTTCGTCGATCAGTTCGTCCAGGACGGCGAGGCGCGTCTCGGTCTGGCGCGCGAACCACGCGTGCCAGAAGGGCGGGAAGCGGATCGTCCGCGCCCGGCCCCCGAGGGCGGCGCCGGACCTGGGCTCGTCCTCGGGCGGCGCCCGTGCGGGTCTGCGGGGCGGCGTGCGGATGATGGTCATGGCCGAGCCCTGAGCCGGTGGACCGGGCGCGGGGCGCCCGGTCGTGGTCGTGCCGGAACCCGACGAGGCCTCAGCCGCGTCGCAGGGCGGGCTTCCGGGCCGGGGGACCCTGCAGCTCCGCCAGCGCCGGGGCGAGGACGTTGGCCGCGCTGGCCTGCGGCTCCAGGGGCAGCGCCCGGAAGATGCGGGCGGCGACCCCCTCGGCTCCGCCCGCCCTTCGGACGACGTGGGCCGGCGCGGTGGCGAGGACGTGCCGGGCGCCGGCGGCCACCACGGCGGCGCCGAGATCGACGCTGACGGTCCGACCCTTGGCGGCGCCGGCCACGGCGTTCTGACCATAGGCGGCGCCGGCCCGGATCGCCGCCTCGACCCGGTCCCGCGTCAGCACGGAGGTGGCCCAGGGCGCGACCCGGGCGATGCCGGCCGTCACCGCCGCGGCGGCGATCGGCACGAGCACGGCCGAGGCCGGTTGGAGCAGGGCGACCAGCCAGTCGCCCCACGGCACGCTCACGGCCGAGGCGGTCCCGTCCCCCGCCCGCGCGGGCGACAGCAGGGCGGCGAACGGGAGGGCGGCGCAGGCGAGGGCGAGCCCCGCTCGGATGCGGTGCGTCATGGACGATCTCCGTGGACAGGCGCGCGGCGGACCCGGCCGGCTCGGGAACAGCTTCGGCGCGGCCGGCTCAGCGCGGTTCGCCGGGGCTCCGCGCGTCACCGCCGCGGAGCGCGGCGAGCGCCCGCCGTGACCAGGCGAGGCGGCTCGGCAGCGCCACGATGCCGGGCCGCTCGAACCGCCGGCAGACCGCCGCAGTGGCGGCCTCGAGCGTCGGGGCCTGCCGCAGGGCGGCGAGCGCCGGGGCCTCGGTGGTGCGCAGCTCCACGCAGAGATAGCCGTAGCTCGCCTCGGGCGCGGCCGGATCGAGGCCGTGCGCCCGGCACCAGACCTCCATCGCGGTGCGCCGCGGGCCGGTCCACTGCGCGAGCCCCCAGCCTCCGCGGGAACCAGGGACCGCGGGAGCGATCTCCTGAAGGTCGCGGAACCCGCCGCTCTCGTGGCCGAGATTTCCGAGGAGGCCCGCGGCCTGGACGTCGGTCAGGCCGAGGTCGCGCATCAGGCGGGGTCCGAGGCTCCGGCACGCTTCCTCGAAGGTGCGGGCGGGCGGCCGAGCGGATCGGGTGGTCTGCATGGGCGTGCTCCCCGCGATGGCCGGCCGGCCGCCGCCGGGCTATGGCACCGCGGGATCCGTCCCCCGGGCGGCGGCGTGGATGGTGTGAATGGTGGGACGCGGACAGGACCGGCCGCTGGTGTTCATCGGCGACTCGATCACCGCCGCCTGGGGTGTGACGGGGGCCGAGACCTTCGCGCGGCACGGCCTCCTGGCGCGGGGCGTGCCGGGCGAGACCAGCGGGCAGATCCGGGCGCGCTTCCTCCGGGACGCGGCGGGGGCGCGCGGCGTTCACCTGCTCTGCGGGATCAACGACATCGCCGAGGTGGACGGCCCGGTCTCGGACCGGGCGATCTGCGAGAACATCCTCGCCATGGGGCGGCTCGCCTTCGAGGCGGGGCTGCCCCTCTGGATCGGCACCGTGATGCCGAGCGATTTTCAGGGCTGGCGTCCCGAGTTGCGGCCGGTCGCGCGCATCCGCGCCCTGAACGGGTGGCTGCGCGCGACCTGCGCGGCGGGCGCCGCCCGCCTCGTCGATTATCACGCGCCGCTCGCCACCGCGTCCGGGGCGCTTCGCCCGACGCTGACCGACGACGGCATCCACCTCAACCCGGCGGGCTACGCGGCGATCGAGCCGGTGATGCTGGCGGCGCTCGCGACAGGGTGAGCGCAGGGACCCCGCCCTCTCGGAGCACGCCCGTGCACGGTCCGGGGTGCCAGGAGCCTTCGGAGGATCGCCCGTCGCTGCGGGACGCCCCAGGCGAGCCCGGAACGGCCGGGCCTGGTCCCACAGGGTATCTCCGGGCGTCCGATCCTGAGGCGCGGGCGGCTTCCCGACGGCCTGCCACGCGTACGTGATGGCCAGCGGGCCGCACGGCACCCTCCATCCCGGCGCGGCGAACGCGCGCGCGTCGGGTCCCCGCGCGTGGCGGCGGCTCAGGCGCGGCGGTGCCGCGACCTGCGCCATGACACGACCCGTCCGGTACGCGCCCCACGACCGCGTCGTCGAGGCAATCGAGCGCGAGCGGGCGCCCGGGAAGTGGCGGCGCGGCTGGACGATCCGCCCGATCGCGGAAGTTGAACCCCGATCGGTCCGATCTGAACGACGCCTTCGGCATCACGCCTTCCGCATCACGCCTTGGGCGGCGCGACCGGATTGTGGAAACCTCATCCGTCACGCTGGGACCGCGGAGCGGAGCCCGGAGCGACCGGCGGGTCAGTCGAACGGCGCCAAGAGGCGGCAAGAGGGGGTTGAGCGATACCGCGGAACCGCTCACGCAGCGGCCCGCGTCCCGGCCGCCAGCGGTGTCCCGTCGGCCCGCTGGTAGTGCCACACGCGCCAGCGGCCGGCCGCGTCCGAGAGGGCGAGGCAGGTGTCGTCGGCCGCCGTGACGATGTCGGCCCGGGTCGGCAGCGCGAGCGCGTCCGCATCATGGACCAGCCGCACGCGTCCGGCGAAGCGCACGAGCCGCTCCCGGCCGGGGATGCCGCCGAAGCTCGTGATCGTCGCCGCACCCGTGACCAAGACCCGCCGCGTGCCGGTGCCGCCGAGATCGGTGGCGGCGGCGGAAGCCAGCGTGGTCTCGGCGGAGGTGAAGTCGATGCCGCCGGTCTTCGCCGAGGCGGTGAGCGCCGTCGCGTAGGCGGAGCCGTCCGCCGACACCTTGAGGCTGAAATCGTCGCTGCCGAGGAGGCCCAGCAGCGCCCGGGCCGCGTAGCCGGTCTCTAGGACCAGAGCGGCGTCCCGGGCGGCGGTCTTCTTGTTGATCGCGACGCGCATGTCCCCGGAGCCGGGGGTGGCGTCGTCCCAGGTCAGCAGGGCGGCATCCGCCTTGACGGCGAGGCGGTTGTAGGAATCCGCACCCGTGTTGATCCCGAGGCGGCTCACGCTCTCGATCGCCGCGAGGCTCCGGCGGAAGCTCGTCCAGGCCGCACCGTCGTACACGTAGAGGTCGGCCTCATCGATCAGGTATGCGAACCATCCGGCCCGCGGCGCCGAGCCGGTCCAGATCCCGTCGGCGTAGCGCACCACCTGCCCGCCGAGACCCGCCCAGGCCCCGCCGGGATCGGCCGCGACCACGAGGTAGCGGTCGCCCTCGGCCGGGCTCGGCGGCGGCGCGGTCAGGTCCTTGTCCAGGCAGGCGAGCTGGACCAGGGCGTCGAGGAGGCCGAGCGCCTCGTTGTGGGTGACGTGCTTCTGCGCTTGGCTCGCCGCGATCAGCGGCAGGCCGAGATGGGGCGTGACGTCGGACATGGGGCACCTCCGGTGGTTCAGGCCGAGCGGACGGGGATGCGGGCGCGGCAGGCGGGCCCGGGCCCCGCGACGGTGCCGCGCTGCGCCACGGCCACGTCGAGGCTGCGCTGCGGGCCGCCGAAATCCGCCGCCTCCTCGGCGTAGAGGATCTGCTGGGCGTCTGCCCGGAGCGTGCGCAGGGCAGCGCCGGACGCCGAGAAGACCGTGACGTCGTAGGCCTCGGCCTCGTCGAGCGGGATCTCGGCGGCCTCCCAGGCATCGCCGTCGCGCCGCGCCCGGCGGATCCACGAGAGCCGGACGCCGTCGGCAACCCGGCGCGCCCGCAGGTGGACGGGCCGCAGGGGCCGGAGCGCCGAGAACCCGGCGGTGGCGGAAAACGCCGTGAACGACGGGTCGCCCGGATCGCGGTCCGCGGGTCCGACCCGGTAGCGGAAGCCCCGCCCGGCCTCGTCCAGGCGATCGACGAGCGGCACCGCCGCGCCGTCGTCGAGGCGCACGATCAGGCTTCCGGACGGACTCGTCCGCCCCGCCGCGGCCTCGCTGCCGGCGAGGCCGCGCAGGAACCCGGACAGCCGGTAGGTGTCGGGCCCGGTCAGCACGGCGTTCGCCGCGCAGAGCAGCTCGCCGCTGCCGTCCGGCCCGATCAGGGCGAACAGGTTGCCGCCCGCCAGCATCGCGGCCTCGCCGATGGCGGCGAGCGCGCCGCCCCGGCGCAGGGTGACGTCGAGGTGCACGCCGCGCTGGATCCGCCAGAGCGGCCCGGCGGGCAGCGGCGACAGGGTCTGCCCGAGGCAGGCAGGGTAATCGACGTGGCCGTGCAGGCTGAGCGGGCCTGCGCCCTCCGCGCGCCAGATGGCGGCCGCGCCGGGCCACGGCTCGGCCGCCACCGCGCACCATTGCAGAACCGTGGGGGTGCCGCGGTCCGCCGGCAGGTCGAGCGCGAGCGCGAGCGGCGGCCCCGGGAAGACCGGCGGCGGCGCCTCCGGCTGGGCCGGGCTTCGGGCGAGCAGGCGCCCGGGCCCACCCCGGGGCGGCACGCCGCTCGCCTCGATCCGGCGGCCCGTGGGGGCGTCGTCGATCCGGTCGATCCTGCGCAGCACCGTGCCGCCCGGCACGTCCGCGGGAATCGCGAGGAGATCGCCGGGCTCCAGCGCGATCCGGCGCGGGCTCACGGTGAACGCCGCGGTATCGCGGGCCGAGAGGGTGCGGTCGAGGATCGCCTCGGCCAGCCCGTCGCCGGTCTCGCGGCGCGTGACGATCGCCGCCTCGATCCGGGTCTCGCGGCGGCGCGCACCGGCGGGTCGCACGGCCGCCGCCGTGGCGCGGCGGTATTCCGGGCTCTCGGCCTCGGTGATGCCGAGCTCCACCGAGCGCGGCAGGGCGCTCTCCTCGGCGCGGACCTGGCGGAGCACCGGCTTCTCCCGCGCGAGCCCGACGAGGTCGGCCTCGGCGAGCACCACGGGCCGGTCGCGGCGCGGGCCGCGCAGGCGCAGGATGCCGGCCACGGCCGAGACGTCGAGGCCGTAGACCTGCGCCAGGGTCTCCAGGGCGCCGCGGGCCGTGAGCGGACGGTCGACGACGTAGCCGTCGAGATAGGCGGCGGCCTCCACGGACACGTCGGCGTCGAAGCCGAATTCGCCCAGGATCTTGAGGACCAGCAGGTCGAGGTCGCAGCCCTCGATCCGGCCGGTGATCCAGTGGCCGATGCGCCAGTTGCCGGTATCGGCCCAGACGCCGCGGACCGTCGGGAAGGCCGGGAACGGGCGCGCGTCCCAGGCCCAGACGAAGATCCCGTCCGGATCGACCATCCGGCCCCCGTAGACCGGAGAGACCGGGTTGTCGGCCTCCCGGAAGCCGGGATCGGCCGGGTCGAAGCGGGCGAGGATCACCTCCAGCCCGCGGATCTGGATCAGTTCGTCGCGCAGGCCGCGGGATGCCGGCGGATAGGCGCCCTCGGGGGACTTCGGGTCCGGGAAGACGTTCGGGCCGTTGGTGCCCTTGTCCACCGCGGGCACGCCGACCTCCGTGAACCAGACGGGCTTCCCCATGGGAACCCAGGCGGTGGTGCGGGTCTCGGCGCCGTTGTCGCGCTCCACGTGCGGGTTCGACCACCACGCGACGAGATCCTTCGGCCGGAAGATCCAGGGCTTGCCGGCGGCGCCGTCGGTGATCGGCCGGCGGTCCTGGGCGGCGCGGCCGGCCGCGTCGGCGTAGTACCAGTCGAAGGCCTCGCCGGAGGCGCCGCGGGCCCGGAGATAGGCCCGGTCGGTGATGTCGCCGGCCGCCGCGCCGTCGGCGTGCTCCGGCGCGTCGCGCCAGTCGGAGACGGGCGGGTACCAGTCGATTCCGACCGCCGCGATGTTGGAATCGGCGAAGAGGTCGTCGAGGGGGAACCGCACCGTGGCGCCGCCGTCGCGGACATCGGCACCGTACTCGGTCCAGTCCGCGCCGTAGACCAGGGCGACCCCGGGCCCGAGGCGCGCGCGCACGTCGGCGGCGAGGCTCCGGAACGCCTGCACGGCCGGGTAGCCGGCGCCGCCGCGCACCCGGGTGAGGCCGACGAATTCGCTCCCGATGACGAAGCCCGCGAGCCGCACGCCGGCGGCCGCCCAGCGCGCCGCCAGGTCGGCGTAGTGCAGCACCTCGGCGCGGTAGCCGTTGGCGAAGAACGCCTCCACCTGCGCGTCGGCGGCGGCGGTCCCGTCCGGGCTGCCCGGACGGCCCGGCGCCGGGTCGCAGGTCACGTGCCCGCGCCAGGGATAGGGCGGCTGGGACGCGCCCGGCGCGCGGGGATCGGGCAGGCCGTTGCCGGCGGCCACGTCCATCATGACGAACGGGTAGAGCAGAACGTCGAGGCCGCGGCGCGCCAGCTCGGCCACAAGCCGGGTCAGCCCGGCATCCGCGGGCGTGCCGCCATAGGATGGCGTCCCGTCCGGCAGGGTCGAGACCACCTCGGCCGCGCCGCGGGCGATCCCGGCCACCGACCAGTCCTCCGGCCGCGCATGCTTCCGGCCGGTCTCGACCCTGGGTACCACCCGGCAGGTGCCGGCGCGCAGGTCGGTGCCGAACCAGGTCGCCACCACGGCGACCCGGCGCAGGTTCGGGCACAGGGCCTGGAGGGCGTCCAGAGACGCGATCACGTCGGTGATGCGCTGGAGCTGGTGGCGGTTGGCCGCCTCGGTCCGGCCGAGGCCGAGATCGACGGTGACCCGGTCCGGATCGAGGGCGAACTCGCCGGCCCCCGGGATCAGGTCGACGGCGCGGACCCGGCCGAACAGGCCGTTGACCGGGCGGATCACCTCGAAGGCGAATTGCGGCACGCGGTTGCCGAATTCGGCGAGCGGCAGGCCCTCGAACACCACGTAGGCGAGGCCGCGATAAGCGGGCGCGTTCTCAGGCCCCTCCTTGGCGACGATCAGCGGGTCGGGCGCCTGGTCCGGCCCGCCGGTGTGGACCCGGATCGCGAGGCCGACTTGGTCGATCTCCCGGCCGTCCGCCCAGATCCGCCGGACGAAGGCGATCTCGCCCTCGCACAGCCCGACCGCGAGGTTGGCGAAATAGGCGTACCGGGTCGCGACGGTCTTCTGGCCGCCCATGCCCTTGGCGGGCGTCGCGGCGCGCTGCACCGTGGTGTTGGCGACCTCCAGCGGGCGCGTCGCCCAGATCAGGCTGCCGCCAACCTTCGCGCGTCCGTAGACGCGGGGGATCGGGTCGCCCTCGGTGGAGGTGAGCCCGGCCACGTCGGCGAGGCGCGGCCCCTCGACGAAGCGCGTGCGCCCGGAGCCCGACAGGGCGCCGCCCAGCGCCGAGCCCGCGACCGAGCCGAGCACCCGCCCGACGATTCCGCCGATGGGGCCGCCGAGGGCGGTTCCCACCGCGGCGCCGGCCGAGGACAGGATCAGCGTGGCCATGGCGGGGCTCCAGATCCGTGGTGTCGGGCAGCATGCGCGGCGTGATGACGGCTACCGGCCCGGCTGCGCTCCGGGCGCAGAACCGGACGGGGCCTCCGGAAACCGGAACACCCCTGTCAGGTGCCGGCGCCACCACGCGGTCAGCGCCACCTCGGCGACCACCGCGCCGTCGTGCGCGTGGATCATGCCGCCGTCGCCGGTGGCGATGGCGCAGTGGCGGGCCGGAAGATGGCGGCGGAAGGCGAAGAGCAGCACGTCGCCCGCACGCGGCGACGCGTCGGCGAGGGGGCCGGGCACGGCCGAGAGGTGGCGTGACGCCGCCTCGGTGAGCGGGTCGGTGCCCGGGGGGGCGGATTCCGCCCAGGCGCCGGCATAGGGGGGCACGGCCTCGGGCTCGTGCCCGTAGAGCCCCCGCCAGACCCCGCGCAGAAGCCCGAGGCAGTCGCAGCCGACACCCCGCAGGGAGGCCTGGTGGCGGTAGGGCGTGCCGAGCCAGAGGCGGGCCTCGCCCAGCGCCGCCGCGCCGGTGTCCCGCCGCATCGCGCTCATCGGAACAGGCTCCCGCCGTCGAGGATCGCCGCCGAGCCCGGCACGGTGCGGGCCACCGCGTCGTTGCCGGGCATGTGCGGGAAGCCCTGGAAGTTCGCCGCGTTGGCGAAGCGGTCCCGGCAGGTGCCGAGGCGCTTGTCGCAGCCGGCCGTGAGGGTGAAGCCGTCGCCGGTCGCCACGGGCCGGGGCGGCACGGTCCAGAGCTCGATCAGGTCGCCGAGCTGGAGCCGGATATCGACCGCATGCCCGGCATTGGCGCCGACCGTCCAGGTGAGCCGGCCGGCGGTGAACAGGCCGTCCGGGAATTCGCCCGTCAGGACGGCCGAGACCGTCGCGGGTTCCGGGATCGCCGTCACGCGCCCTGCGGTGCGCCACGCGGCCAGGTCGACCCGGCAGCGCGCGTCCCCGAGGTCGGCGTCGCAGGTCGCCCGGTAGCTGCGGCCGCGCTCGGCATCGAGGCGGTGGGTGAGTCCGCGCAGCTCCGCCACGAAGGCGTCACCCTCCCGGCGCACCTCGCCGATGGTGGCGAGATCGAGGAGGAGCCGCGTCGCCGGCCGGGTCCAGTCGACCAGCCAGGTCTCCACGGAGGCGCCGTCGTAGAGGCCGCCGGCGATGTCCGCCTCGGTGAGGCCGAGGCTGCTCAGCGCACCGGCGACATCGCCGCCCGAGACCGCGAAGCCGAGTTCCGCGCTGGCCTCGGCGGCCTCCAGCCCCGTCCGGGCTTCGTGGACGAGGCCGGAGAAGGTCAGGTCGCGGTCGTGGTCGGTGAAGCCGAGGGCGACCCCGTCCCGCCGCCGCAGCGACCAGCAGCGGCACAGGGTGGTCACGCCCTGCGCGAGATGGGCCGCGAAGGCCTCCGGGATGTCGCGCATGGCACTCTCCTCACGGCACGATCTCGACGAGCGGCACCTTCGGGATCTCGCCGGCCGCGAAGGCGGCGAGGTCGATGATGAGGTCGTCGGTGTCGAAGCGGACCGGCACGTCGAAGGCGAAGCCCGCCGTCACGGCGGCGCCCGCGGGCGGCAGATGCCCGGCCGCGAAGGTGACGAGCCCCGTTGCCGGGTCGCACCCGAAGGCGTCTGGCGCGACCTCGCTGCCGCCGACCGCCACCCGGACGCTGGCCCGCCACGGGCTTGGCGATCCGGCGCCGGTAGGGCGCGAAGCCGCCGCCGTAGGTCTTCACCAGCGGGAAGGACGCGGTCGCGCCGTCGCCGAGGCCGAGCGGCTGATCCAGGGGGCCGACGGCGCGGCCGGGCGGGCCGGATCGGCCGTCGACCCGGTCGCGGAAGCGGAAGCCGTAGAGCCGCCCGCGCCGCTCCTCGAAGAAGGCCAGCACGCTGTGGAGCGCGTCGAGCCCGCGCATCCCGAACCCGGCATCGTAGCGGCGGCGGGAATCGGCCCAGCGGCCATTCCGGTGCTCCCGGCCCGAGGCCAGCGTGACGATCTCGGTCAGCCGCTGCGGGCCGCCGCCGGCGCGCAGCGACACGTCGAGGGGGAACAGCACCTCGTGGAAGTCGCTGGCCATCGGGGTCTCTCCGGTTCGGCGGGCTGCGTCCGCGTCGATCCCCCGGCCGCCACCGTCGGCCGGGCCGCGTCCCCGGTCCTGCGCGACGCCGGGGAACGTCATCGCTGCCGGCCCGGGCCGCTCGCAAAAAGTCTTTCCGGAAGGGAGGGAAAATCAAAAACACCGTTCATCGACAAAGGACGGCCGTCGATCGAAGATCGGCGCGGCGAAACCGTCGAGGACCGCATCATCCCGGTCCGGAACACCTGCATCGACCGCGCATGATCTGCGCGCCACTTCGCCGAACCCTCAGGGAGCCTTTCGATGAGCGCCGTCCCCCAGCCCCTCCACGCGTCCACCCCCGCCCTCGACCTCCGCCGCGTCGCCGGCCGGATCGGCGCGGAGATCCGCGGCGTCGCCCTCTCGGGCGACCTCGATGCCGGGATCGTCGCGGCGATCCGGCAGGCGCTCACCGCTCACAAGGTGGTGTTCTTCCGCGACCAGACCCTCGACGAGGCCGGGCAGGAGGCGTTCGGCCGGCGCCTCGGCGACCTCGTCCCGCACCCGACGGTGCCCTCCCTGGCAGGGACGGCGGGCGTCCTCGACATCGACGGCAGCCGGGGCGAGCGGGCGAGCTCCTGGCACACCGACGTGACCTTCGTGCCGGCCTATCCGGCGATCTCGATCCTGCGCGCCGTGACGCTGCCGCCCTACGGCGGCGACACGCTCTGGGCCAACACGGCGGCGGCCTACGCCGACCTGCCCGAGCCCCTGCGCGACCTCGCCGATCGCCTCTGGGCGCTGCACTCCAACGTCTACGATTACGTCGGCGGGCGCGTGAACGTCTCCGAGGCCGGGCGGCGGCGCTACGACGAGGTGTTCACCAGGACCGTGTTCGAGACCGAGCACCCCCTGGTCCACGTGCATCCGGAGACCGCCGAGCGCTCGCTGATCGTCGGGCACTTCGTCCAGCGGATCCTCGGGCTGACGACGGCGGATTCCCAGCACCTTCTGGCGATCTTCAACGACCACGCCACCCGGCCGGAGAACACCGTGCGCTGGTCCTGGCGGACCGGCGACGTGGCGATCTGGGACAACCGGGCGACCATCCACCGAGCGGTGGACGATTACGGCGACGCCCCCCGCGTGGTCCGCCGCGTGACGATCCAGGGCGTCGCCCCGGTGAGCGTCGACGGCCGCCGCAGCCGTGCGCGCGCGGCGCAGGCGCAGCAGGCGGCGTGACAGGGGTCGGCGCCCGCCCCCGCCCCCGGCATCCCTCCCCGTGAGGGATCGCGTACCCGCGCCGACGTGAGAGCCGGGGCACCACGGCCCGCGAGGGGAGCGCGACGGGCAGGAAGGCGCGGCTGCGCCCCTGCGCTGGCGCCCCCCGCCCGCTCACGTCGCCCGCTGGCCCCGTGCCACGGCCCGGGCGAGGCTCGCGGTCACCTGGGCCTCGGACCGGCGGAAAGCCCCCGGATCGGGCGTGGCGATGTGCACCGTCACCGAGACCGGCCGCGCCGAGGCCCCGCCCGCCGCGACGCCGAGGCGGCCGTCGACGCCGCGGGCCAGCGGCAGGATCGCCTCCGGGCCGGCCTCGCCCATCAGCCCGGTGCCGCCCGTCATGGGGAAGTAAGTCGGCGCGGCCACGACGCCGCCCGCCGCGAAGGGCTGCACCCGGCCGCCCCGGAACACGCCGCCCCGCGCGAAGCCGGCCGCGGCCTCGGATCCCGCCCCCAGGGCGGCGTCGATGAGGCCCGTGATGCCGGAGCGGATCGGGCCGGCGGCCGCCCGGGACGCCGTGCCGGCGAGGCGGGCCCCGATCGTGCCCAGCACCCCGTCGAGGCTGCGGCCGGAGGCGGCGCCCCGGGTCAGGGCCGCGTCCAGGCTGCGGCCGAAACTCTGCGCCAGCCGGTCGAGGGTTTCGAGCTGCTGGATCCGCGCATCGCCCTGTGTGTCGGAGTCGGTGTCGGCCATGGGGCGCCTCAGGTCGGGTCGGGATAGGCGGCGAGCAGCCGCTCGAAGGCGGCGCGGGTCAGGGGCTCCGGCCGGGCGCCCCGGCCGAGCGCCGCGGCGAACTCGCGGGGTGTCGCCGTCCAGAAGGCGGCGGGGCTCCAGCGGAGCACGCCGAGACCGAGGGCGAGGGCGTCGTCCCAGGGGAAACCGCAGGCGGCGCCGCGAGGGCGGCGGCGGGGGTTTCGAGCCGGGGTCGGTTGCGGTTCCTCCGACCCCGGCTCTACGGAGGGTTTGCGGGTGCCGGCCCCTCCCCGAAGGCCGCTGCCAGCACCTCGCCGAGGGCGGCCGAGACCGCGTCGAGCCCGCCCGCGAGGGGCAGCCGCGCCACCGCGGCGTCGTCGATGTCGTGGCCGCCGCCGCGCAGGGCCACGCCCAGCAGGGCGATCAGGTCGCGGGCCGAGACGCGCCCGCCCGCGAACCGGTCGGCGAGGCCCGCAAGGTCGCCGGCCTGGAGCGCGGCCTCCAGCTCGGCCAAGGCGCCGAGGGTGAGGCAGAGGGTGAGGCAGAGGGTGTAGCGCCGACCGCCCAGGGCGAGCGGCACCTCGCCGCGGATCCGGTTGGCCATGGCTCACGCCGCCGCGAAGGCGAGCGCGCCGGCCGAATCGAGGCTCACGTCGAAGGTGACCTCGCCGGCATGGTCGCCGCGGTATTCGAGGCTCGCGATCTGGAATGGGCCCTCCAGGATGCCGAAGGCCGGCACCACGACCTGGAAGGTCTCGATCGCCCCCTCGAAGAAGATCAGCCGCAGCCGCGCGTCCGAGGCCTGATCGCGGAAGACGCCGGAGCCCGAGATCGCGGCCCGACGCACCCCGGCGCCGGCCAGGAGCTCGCGCCAGCGGCCGGTGGAATCGGCGTTGGTCACGTCCACGGTCTCGGCGTTCAGGGTGATCTGCCGCGTGCGCAGGCCCGCCACCGCCACGAAGCCGCCCGCGCCGTCGCCGGCCCGGAGCAGCAAATCCTTGCCCTTCTGCGCGCCCATCGGCGTCCTCCTGCCTGGTTGATGGAAAACCTCGCCGCGCGTCGTCGCCCGCCCCGCCCCTCACAGCGTCTCGGTGACGGCCTCGAGGGTCAGGCGCGCCCGGGCCTCGCCGGTCCGGGCGTCGCGGTGGGCCTCGATGGCGCGGACCCGCAGGGTGACGAGCCGGCAGCCGGTCAGCGGCATCGCGGTGTCGGCGAGCAGCGCCGCCATGCGCGCGGCGGCGTCCAGGGCGGTGCGGACCGAGCCGGGCCGCGCGATCACCGCGATGTCGTGGCGGTGGCGGTGGCGCTCGGCGAAGTCGACGGAATCGTCCTGGATCTCGGCGTCGCCGAACACGGCGTAGACCGGGATCGAGCCGCGGGGCGGCTCGTCGTAGAGCCGGACCCGTCCGCCCAGCAGGGCCGCGAGGGCGGCGTCGGCCGAGAAGCGGGCGATCAGGCCGGCGCGCAGCGCCAGCAGCGGGCACGGATCGGTCACGACAGGCTCTCCCGCGGCAGCTCCTCGACGTGGCAGACCCGGTCGCGGCCCCGCGCGTCCGGCTCGGCGACGGCGCGGATCGCGAAGCGGCGGGGGCCGGCGGCGAGCCGCATCGTCGGATCGAGGTCGGCCCGGCCGCGCAGGGTGATGCGGTAGGCGGGCAGCGTGTCGGTCCGTCCTCCAGCCGGGCGGTCGACGATCCCGGCCGGGGCGAGCGCCCCCCACAGGACCGGGCCGGCGACGTAGCGGCGCAGCACGCCGCCGAAGCCGTCGGGCGACTCCACGGGCCGTTCGAGCACGAAGCGGCGGCGGCGGGCGCCGAGGGACGGCCTCTGGGAGACGGTCGTCATGGGCCGGGCTCCGGAGAAGGACATCACAGCCGCATCCGGCGGAAGGGGGCGGCCAGGTCGGCCGCCTCCGCCTCGGGCTCGTCGCCGCGATGCTCGTAGCGGGCGGCGGCGAGGCGCAGAATCGCGAGCCGCAGGGGGGCCGGCAGCGGCGGGCCGTCGCCGCCGTAGCCCGCCGCGACCTCGATCAGGATCGTGCGGCCGGCGGGATCCGGCACCGCCGGATCGACCCGCAGGCACGGGTCCTCCACCGGGTCGGGCCCGAGGCGCACGAGACCGTCGGCCAGGAGGGCGATGTCTCCACCGGCCACCGCGAACCCGGCGCGCGCGAGCTCCGCGAGCGGGCTCAGCGGCAGGGGCACCCGGCCGTCCGGCGGCCAGGCAGGCAGGGCGATCCGGTAGCGGCCCGGCACCAGGATCCGGCGGGTCTCGAGCTCGAGGCTCGCGCGGACCGCGGTGATCAGGGCGCCGAGCAGGTCGTCCTCGGCGCCCCCGTCGTCGGAGTCGAGGCGCAGGTAGGCGCGCAGGTCGGCCACGCTCACCGGCTCGACGGCGGCGGCGTCGATGCGTAACGGGATCATCGCGTCCCTCACCCAGGTGGTTTCAGGTGGTTTCAGGTGGTTTGATGCCGATCTCGAAGCGCCGCCCGCCGGCCCGCGCCGTGCCGGCGACCCCGTCGCTGGCGGCCCTGACGCTGGCGGCCCTGACGCTGGCGAGCCTGCCGGCCCGGGCGATCGTGGGCGGCGCGGAGGTGCCGGCCGGCGGGGCCGTGATGGTCCTGTCGTCGCAGGGCGGCGTCTGCACCGGCGTGGTGCTCGGCCCCGACACGGTGCTCACCGCGGGGCATTGCGCGGCCGGCGCCCCGGAGCACCGCATCCATTTTCGCGACGAGGCCGGCGCGCCGGTCCTCGTGGCGGTGGCCGCGCGCGCCGTGCATCCGGGCTACGACGCGGGCGCGGCGTCGGGCCGGCGCCGCTCCATCGACCTCGCGCTCCTGCGCACCGCGACGCCGCTGCCGCCGCGCTTCGTCCCGGTGGCCCTGAGCGCCGCGATCCCGCGGGCCGGCGAGAGGCTGACCCTGGCGGGCTACGGCGCCGCCAAGCCGGGCGACCCGCGCTCCACCGGCACCTATCGCGGCCTCGGCCTGCCGGTCATCGAGCCCCACGGGCCGAGCCGCATCCTGGTCTGGCTGAAGGGCGGCGCCGGCGGCGCCTGCCAGGGGGATTCCGGCGGCCCGATCGCCGGGCCGGACGGCGCCGTCCTGGCGGTCGCCGCCTGGGTCGGCGGCGCCTGCGGCGGCCTCACCCAGGGTGTCCTGGTCGGGCCGCAGCGCGGCTGGATCGACGGCACCCTCGGCGGCTGGGGCCGGAGCGTGCGCTGGGCGGAGTAGACCCCGCGCGGATCCGCAGGGAACCGCAGCTTGGCCGGCTCATTGCCTTGCTCTAGGCTCACCTGTCGGCCTTGCCCCGCCGCCCTGCCCCGCCGCCCTGCCCCGTTGCCCTGCCCCGTCGCCCCATCCGCGCCGACGGCGCCCCCGGAGTGCTCGATGTCCCCTCGCCCGATCCGCAAGGCCGGCCTTCTCGAGCGTCTCCTGTGCGGAAGCCTCGGGGGCGGCCTGCTCGGGGCGGCCCTCGTCGGTGCGCTCGCCGGCCTGATGCCGGCCCCCGCGGCGGCCGTGATCAACGGCACCACAACCCGTGATCCGAACGGCGCGCGCAGCTTCGTGGTGCGCATCGAGAGCACGGAGGGCGAGATCTGCTCCGGAACCCTGATCGCCCCGGACCTCGTGCTCAGCGCCGCCCACTGCGTCATGCGTCCGGCCGGCTACACGGTGATCAGCGTCGACCGGGGCTTCCGCCAGCACCGGACCCCGGTGATTGCCGCCACCATGCACCCGGACTTCGTGCCCGGCACGACGCCGGAGGAGCAGCCCGGTGTCGACCTCGCGCTCCTCAAGCTCGAACGGCCGCTCGGCGCCGACTACGTCCCCCTCGATCCGCGCGGCGCCGCCGCGATCGATACCGGCGCGGCGGTGGACATCGCGGGCTTCGGCGTCGTGGCCGAGAACCGGCGGGGCTCGGCCCGGGTCCTGCGGCTCGCGCATCTCGTCTCCATCGGCTCGCTGCAGGTCGCCAACCGGGTGACCGTAGTGACCGACCGGCAGCGCATGGCCGAGACCTCCGGGGCCGGGGCCTGCCTCGGCGATTCCGGCGGCCCGATCCTGGCGGGCGGGTCCGGCGGCTACCGGATCGTCGGCGTGGTGAGCTGGTCGAGCGGTGCCCTGCAGCAGGGTGTCCGCCGGACCGCCTGCGGCGGCTTCACCGCCGTCACGCCGGTGGCCGAGCACGCCGGCTGGATCTCCGCGCGCTCGGCCGAGTTGTCGCGGATCCAGGTGGGCGACGCGATGCCGCGCGGTAACCGCTCGGACTGGATGGCGCGCCCGGCCCGGTCCCGCTAGGGCACCCAGCCAGAACCTGTCGGCATCCCTGGATCCTGCCGGGATCGTGCACGCGTGCGGGAACCGGAGGCCGCATCCGAACTTTCGCCTCCGAACCTTTCAGGCATACGGAGCGAGAGCATGGCCGACACCGGCACCACCAACACCCCGCGGACTCACAAGACCCGCAACAACACCGATTCGAACGCCAAGAAGGTCTCCATCGAGGCGCTCAACGCGCGCTTGGCGGACGGCATCGACCTGGCGCTCGCGATCAAGCAGGCCCATTGGAACCTCAAGGGTCCGCAATTCATCGGCGTCCACGAGATGCTCGACGGGTTCCGCACCCAGCTCGACGAGCTCAACGACACCGTCGCCGAGCGCGCGGTCCAGCTCGGCGCCACGGCCTTCGGCTCGACCCAGGCGGTCGCTGAGCGCACCAAGCTGCCGGCCTACCCGACCGGCATCTACGCGATCGCCGACCACATCGCCGCGCTGATCGACAGCTACGCCGCCTACGCCAACGCGGTGCGCCAGAACATCGACGAGACCGACGAGGCGGGCGACCCCGACACGGCCGACCTGTTCACCGAGATCTCGCGGGCGGTCGACAAGCACCTCTGGTTCCTGGAGGCCCACGTGCAGGAGCCCACCGGCACCCTGCGCGACGGCAATTCCGGGCGCTGACGTCCGGGTGGCACCCACCGGACCGCACCGCCAGCCGGTGCGGTCCGGTACCGACGCCCGCCCGCCCATGGGGCGGCGCGTTTTACCGGCCGGCGGCGTCCCTTCGGGGCCATGCCGGTCGGCGACGATCCCCACCGTCATCCGGGGCCGGGAAGCCGCGCCCGAGGACGGGGATCGGCAGTCTCCGCACGCGCCCCTGAGCGCGCCCCGCGATGGCCCCCGCCCGCCTCGCGAACGCCCGCGGGAGCCCGCGCTCAGCCGAATTTCAGCAGCTTGATCGCGTCGAAATCCTGTACCCCGCCGCCGACGCGCTTAGTGGTGTAGAACAGCACGTAGGGCTTGGCCGAGTACGGGTCGCGCAGCACCCGCATCCCCGTACGATCCACCACCACGTAGCCGCGGCGGAAATCGCCGAAGGCGACCGACAGGCTGTCCTTCCCGAGATCGGGCATCGCCTCGGCCTCCGTGACGGGGAAGCCGATCAGCGTCGCGGCCCGGTTGGCGGCGAGCGGCGGCTGCCACAGGTAGTTGCCCTCCGCGTCCTTGAACTTCCGGATCGCGCTCTGGGTGCGCCGGTTCATGACGAAGCCGCCGTTCTGGCGGTAGCCCGCCCGCAGGCCGTAGATCAGGTCGAACAGCACGTCGCCCGGATTGGTCGACGGGAAGGCGCCGGCCGCGCCGGTCGCCACGATGCCGAGCTTGCCCGGCACCCAGGCGGCGTTGGCCACGGTGTCGTAGGCGAGGAAACCCCGGGGGCGGCTGGCGCCGTTGCCGGTGACGAAGGCGACGCCCTCCTGCTCGGCGAACGCCGTCTCCACCTCGGACGACAGCCACGCGTCGAGGTCCACGACGGCGTCGTCCAGCAGCGTCTGCGTGGCGGCCGGCATCGCGTAGAGTTCCAGGGCGGGGAGCGCGATCTCCGACAGGGCGGGTGCGGCGGTCTCCGGGCGCGGCGCGGCCTCGGCCGCCCAGCCGGTGATCGGCGCTCCGACCGAGACGGCGCGCTTGTACTGCGCGCCCGAGATCTGCTGCACGCTGGCGATCGACCGGATCGGCGAGATCTGGCCGAGCCGCGTCAGCACGGTCCGCTCGATCGTGTCGGGCACGAGGTAGCCGCCGTCCGGACCGGAGCCGGCCGACAGGGCCTTGGCCTCCAGGCGCTTGAGGCCGGCGCTCTCGCCGGCCCGGACGTAGAGGTCGAAAGCGGCCTTGTGCTCGTGCGCGGCCGTGCCCTCCCGGGGATCCGGCCGGCCCAGGGGCGGCCGGGCCCGCTCCAGGCCGATCCGGTCGAGGCGGGTACGGGCGGCGTCGAGGGCGGCATCGATCCGGGCGAGCTTCTCCTCGGTGAGGACGTCGGCGCCGAGCCGGCCCTCGATCTGGCCGATGCGCGCGTCGTTCGTCTCCTTGAAGGCCGCGAAGGCGGCGGCGAGGTCGTCGAGGGCCGAGCGGACCTCGCCGCCCTCGGGGCGGGCGGCCTTGTTCTCCAGGTCGGGCAGAGCGTCCTTGGTCTCGAAGGCGGCGCTGGCGAGCGCGGTATGGGCGTTCATGGGGTCCTCGTCGGCGGGGGCGGAAGTCGGGGTGGCGGTCAGGGCCGGAGGCCCGGCTGCGGACGGACGGCGGGAAGCGGGCGCCGCGGCGGCGCGATCCTGCGGGCGAGGCCGCGGATCTCCTCCGACAGGGGCGTCGCGCCCGTATCCGGGCGCGGACTCGCGCGGGCCGCCTGCTGCAGCGGGAAGGTCACCAGGGAGATCTCCCAGAGATCGACCTGATGGAGCCGGCGCTCGCCCCCGCCACCCTTCCGGGCGCGCAGCGTGCGGAAGCCGATCGACAATCCGTCCAGGCCGCCCCCGCGCATCAGGGCGTCGACCTCCCGGGCGCGCTGCACCGCGAGGTTGAGCTGCCCTTCCGCGAACAGGCCGCGGGCATCCTCGCGGAGGGCGATCCAGCGGCCGATCGGTTCGGCGGGGTCGTGCTGGAACAGCAGGCGCACGCCGGCCGGCCCGCGCCCGGCGAGGCTCGCCGCGAAGGCGCCCGGCACGACCACGTCGCGGCCGAGATCGGGCACGCCGAAGACGCTGGCATAGCCCGTGAAGTGGCCGTCCATCGGGTATCCTCGGCTGTGGGACGTGTCTGGGGAGCGGACCTGGATCGGACGCACGCCCGCCCTTCAGCGCTGCGACGCCCAGGGCGGCCGACGCGTGCGGCGGGCCCCTCTCGGGATCCGGCAGGCCGGTTCGGGCAGCGGGTTCGAGCAGCGGGTTCGGGCGCCGGGTTCAGGATCGTCGTCCGGTCGATGGATCGGCGGTCCGGTGACCGACGCGCCCGCCCCCGCGGAGCGGAAGGGAGATGCGCGCCGTGTCAGGCCGCCGCCCCGCCGGCCCGCTCCGGTGGGTAGCCTACCGCCTCGCGCTTCTCCGCCACCGACAGAAAGTCCGCGGCCTGGATCCGGCGCCACAGGGATTCGCGCTCGGCCGCGAGCGCCTCGATCCGGTCGAGGTCCGGCTCGAGGTCCACCGGCCCGAAGGCGGGCTCCAGCCAGCCGGCCAGCGCCTGCGCGGTGCGGGCGGCGAGCGGGATCAGGGTCTGCCGGTACAGGGCGCGGTTGGCCTCGGCGTAGTTGGCGTGGGTGTTGTCGCCGGGCAGGCCGAGCAGCAGGGGCGGCACCCCGAAGGCCAGCGCGATCTCCCGCGCCGCCGCGTTCTTGGCTTCGACGAAGTCCATGTCCCGCGGCGACAGGGCCAGCGGCTTCCAGTCGAGGCCGCCCTCCAGCAGGAGCGGCCGGCCGGCATTGGCGGCGCCCTGGTAGTTCGCCTCCAGCTCCGCCTTCAGCCGGTCGAACTGGGGTTCGGAGAGTCCCGCCCCGGCGAAGACCAGGGCTCCGGACGGTCGCGCGGCGTTGTCGAGGAGCGCCTTGTTCCAGGCGCTCGCGGCGTTGTGGATGTCGAGCGCCGTGGCCGCCGCCGCGATGGGCGCGAGGCCGCCGGCATCGTCGTCCGGGTGGAACAGGGCGAGCGCCAGGACCGGCGCCACCTCGGCCGCGCCCGGCGCCGGCAGGTCGAACCGGCGGCTGCGTCCCCCCACCGTGTAGAGATAGGCGGCCGGCCAGCCGTCGGGCCCGGGCAGCATCCGCATCCGGGCCGGCCGCAGGGTCTGCAGGGCCGCGACCCGTCCGTCGAGGTCGACCGCCTCCAGGTAGGCCGTTCCGGTGAGCAGGAGGTCCGCGTAGACGGTCTCCAGGAGCTGGGTGCCGCTGTCCCGCGGGTTCGGCCGGGCCAGCAGCGCCAGGAGATCGCAGGCCCGCGCCGCGCCCGGCCCGGTGGCGATCAGCGGCAGACGCGCCGCGCTCTCGGCGACGAGGCGGACCGCCCGGTGGACAATCGGGTTGCCCTCGTAGCCGGCCCGGGCCAGCGCGGCTGGGTCGCGGGGCGTCCAGTTGGCCCGCCCGTCCGCATAGAGGGCGAAGGCCGGCGCCGGGGCGGCCTTGGTGGCGGGCGCCGGGCCGGAGCCACCCGCGGCGCGGCGCGCGAGCCGCGCCAGCCGTTCGACGACAGTCGCCATTCCGGTCCGCTCCTGAGCTGTGGTCGCGCGCAGATTGATCGTGCCCAAGTTATCGGGCGCGACCCCACAACAATCCGGGGAATTTATACCGTTGGAAGCCGCGCCGTGGCCTCCCGGCTACAGCATGGCTCAAGAAATTGTGTATACAGGATGCAGTTCGTTCCAGAGACCACGAACCGACTCCCGGCGCGCTTCTCATCGAAGCGCGCCGTATTGTTTTGGCGTTCGTCTCAAAGCGTTCTACAGGCGCCTGATGCGCGGTTCCGCGCGCGCCTCCAGCATCAGATGGGTGAGCGCCCAGACCAAAGCGTCGAGCCGATCGGGGGAAGCGTGGCCGGACAGGCCGTCCGGCCCGAAATCGCACAACTCGTCTTCCAGCTCCGGGAACGCCCCGACATGGTGGACCAGACCGCGGGCGTAGAGCAGCGAGACCGGCTCCGCCCGCAGATACTTGCCGCGGGTGGCATGGACCCGCGTCACCGGGACGGCGGGGTCGCACTGGGCCAGCACGGCCGCGGCCATCTCGCCGCCCTGGTTGACCTCGACCACCAGGGCGTCGGCCGCGAGGCGGTGGTAGAGGGCGAGCGCGGTCCCGGCCCAGGCCTGGGGGGTGGCGCGGGCGAGGCTCGCATCGGCGAGCACGTAGGCGTGCCCTCCGGCGCGGCCGGCCGCCACGATCCCGCAGGCATCCGAGCGCGCCCCGGAGGTCGCGGGCGGATCCACCGCCACCACGATGCGGCCCAGCTCCGGCGCGGCGGCGACCCGGGCGGCTTCGAGGGCGGCGCGGTCCCAGAGGGCGTCGTCCCGGTCGGCGATCAGCTCGCCGTCGAGTTCCTGCCGGCCGAGACGGGTGCCGGCGTAGCGCCCGACCACCCGCTCCAGGAAGTCCGGCGCGAGGTGGCCGGCATTGTCGCGGGTTCGGGCGCGGCTGATCACCGTGCGCGGGTCGGCCAGCAGCCGCCGGATCAGCGGCACCGGCCGGGGGGTCGTGGTCACGAGGTTGCGCGGCCGGGCGCCGAGGCGCAGGCCGAATTGCAGCATGTCGAAGGTGGCCTCCGGCCGGCGCCATTTGGCGGCCTCGTCGCACCACGCGGCGCCGAATTGCGGGCCGCGGAGCGCGTCGGGCTCCTCGGCCGAGAAGGCGAGCGCCACCGCGCCGTTGGCCCATTCCAGGCGCCGCCGGCTCGGCGACCAGACCGGCCGGGCCCGGCCGCGCGCCGGCAGGCTCAGGAGGCCCGACGGCCCCTCGACCATCACGTCGCGCACGTCCAGATGCGTCTCGCCGACCAGCGCGATCCGGCCCACCGGCTCCGCCGTGAAGGCCGGATCGCCGCGCGCCAGGGCGTCGACCCACTCGGCCCCGGTGCGCGTCTTGCCGCTGCCGCGGCCGCCGATCACGGCCCAGGTGGTCCAGGGGCCTCCGGTCGAGGGGCCTCCGGTCCAGACGTCTCCGGTCCGGATCTCCCCGGCCCTCGCCGCCCCGGACCCGGGCTCCGGGTCGGCCGGCGGGAGCTGGTCGGGCCGGGCCTGGTGCAGCCAGTCGTCGGCGAGCGCGCGGATCAGCGCCGGCGGCAGGGTCGCGAGGAAGTCAGGCAGCCGCCCGGCCGCCGACAAAGCCAGCATAGCGGCGCGCGAGCTCCGCGCGCAGGGCGGGCAGGTCGGGCTCGGTGTCGCCATCGTCCTCCTCCCCGCCCGCGCGCCGGGCGCCGTCCGCATCCACCGTGTCGAGGAGCCGCTTGAGCCCGCCGAGGTCGCGCAGAACCCGGGCGGAATCGCGCAGGGCCGGCCCCGCGCCGCTCAGCGCCGCGTCGAAGGCGGCGATCTGCCGGACGATGTGGGCCCGCAGGTGCAGCCGTAGGGTCGTCGGATCCGTCGCCGCGCCGCGATCCGGGCGCACCAGCACCTCCGCCGGCAGCCGCAGCGCCGTCCCGAAGGCCGTGACCATCATGTCCGGCGTGAGCCGCCCGAGGCCCAGGGCCAGGGTGACGTCGCCGGGGTCGTTGCCCGGCGCGCAGAGCAGCCGGACGAGGGCCGCCCGGCGCTCCGCCGGCCAGCGCGCGGTCGCCACCCACCGGCGCCGCGGCGGCCTGAGCCAGCCGGCCCGGACGTTCCACGACCATACGGTCCGCGCGGTGACGCCGGTCCGGGCGCTGATCTCGCAGACGGGAAGATTGGTCTCAGCGAGGAGCCGGAGGGCCTCGGCCCGCAACCCGGCCGGGTGAGCCCTGCTTCGGAGCATCGCCGCCTCTCCGCATACGTCTCGACCGTGCCCCGGTGATAGCCCGGCAGCGGCCCGGCGTCAAGCAAGAATTCCTATCACTCGGAGGTTTTAGGATTTTTGGCTCATCGAATGTGCGATGGCGGGGTCGCCGCACTGCGGGTCGGGCCCGAGACCGTGCGGGTCGGGCCGGCCGCCGCCGTGCGGATCCTGCACGCGCCGACCGGTCTCACCGCGATCAACCCTATGAATCAAGGCTCGTTCGGCTGTCCGAAGCCGGAACGGCAATCGGGTCGACACGTTGACCGGCGCCATCCGCACGCAGCCACCTCGTCTCACACACACACAGCCTCAGAGCGAATCGAGTAGAGAATGGTCGGTGAGCCACCAGGGTCCGAAGCGGCAAAGCCGCTGGACGACGGCCCCGCGGGTGATCCCGGGACGGGTCCCGCGCAGGGAACCGCGGAAGCCGCCGCCCTCAGCGACAGCTTCAAGCGCTTCGCCGACGTCGTGCCCCTGATGATGTGGCGCTCCGACAGGGCCGGCCACGCGATCCACCACAACGAGTGCTGGCTGAAATTCACCGGCCGTCCCCTCGAGGAGGAGCTCGGCCTCGGCTGGCGCAACGGGCTGCACCCGGAGGATTTCGAGCGGCACGCCCAGATCGTCGCGAGTGCCTTCGAGGCGCGGGAGCCGTTCACCGTCGAGTTCCGGCTGCGGCGGCACGACGGCGTCTACCGCTGGCTCCTGGACACGGCCCGCCCACTCATGGAGGACGGCCAGTTCCAGGGCTATCTCGGCTCCTGCTTCGACATCACCGACCGCAAGCACGCGGAGGAGCACATCGAGCATGCGCTGGCCGAGAAGGAGGCGCTGCTCGCCGAAGTCTATCACCGCGTCCGCAACAACCTGCAGGTGATGGTGAGCCTGATCGGCCTCTACGGACGGGCGGCGCCGGATGCCTGCCGCGGCAGCTTCGAGGCGCTCGGCCAGCGGGTCCGGGCGATCGCGCTCGTGCAGCAGCACCTCCACGAGGCGCCCCACATCGCGTCGATCGACCTGAAGGACTACCTGTACCGCCTCGCCTCCGGCCTCGGGCAGCTTCGACGGGCGGGGCGCATCAGCGTCCAGGTCGGCGGGACCGGGAACGGCCTCGTCGAACCGCGCACCGCCAACGCCCTAGGCATGATCGTCGCGGAGATCGTGGCCGAGTGCCTCGACGCCACCGCCGAGCACGTCGCCTGCTCGATCGCCATCGACATGGAGGCCCAGGCCGGCGAGCCCCTGCGCTTGGCGATCGTCTCGGGCGTGAGCGAGATGACCGCTTCCGGCCGGCCGAACGTGCCGAAGCTCGGGCCGCGCCTCATCGCAGCCTACGCGGCCCAGGCCGAGATCGCCGTCAGGGGCGATGCCAGCCCCGGCGCCCCCCTGCGTCTGACCCTGCCGCCGGTGCATCCCGGCCCGTCGTGAGCGCCGGCTGGGTCATCGGCAGGCCCACGATCCGGCGTCGGGATCGCCACCGCCGGGACCGGGCGGGCGGAAGCGACGATCCGGCAGGGGTCCGGGCCGGATGGTGGCGCGTTGACACCAACACCAACCCCTGCCGCGGCGCCGGGCCCCGTCGCCACGACGGGGCCGGCGGCTTATAGCGGTGCAGATCACCGCGGATCCGGCCGAGCATGCTTCCCCCGATCGACACCATCATCGACAATTTCGAGATCGTCGAGGACGACGACATGCGGCTCGAGTACCTCATCGAGCTCGGCCGCGCCCTGCCGCCGATGCCCGAGGCGGAGCGGACCGACGCGAACCGCGTCCACGGGTGCGAGAGCCAGGTCTGGATCGACACGGGGGTGGAGCGGACCGACGGGGGGCCGCGCCTCGTCCTGCACGGCTTCAGCGATTCGTTCATCGTCCGCGGCTTCGTCGCGCTGATGGTGGCGCTCTACACCGGCAAGACCCCGAAGGAGGCCGCCGAGACCGACGGCCTCGACCTGTTCCGCCAGCTCCGCTTCGGCTCCCACGTGACGTCGAAGCGCTCGAACGGCGTGCGGGCGATGGCCGAGCGCATCCACCACGACGCGGTCCGGCTCGCCGCGGAGGCCTGAGAGCCGCCGCCCGCGGGCGGCGCCCCCGTCAGCCCCGCCACAGGCGCAGGCGCCCGCGTTCGGGCCCGGTGGCCTCCCGCTCCAGCCCGTAATGCTCGGCCAGCCGCCCCAGGGCGATGCGCGCCACGACCTTGGCCGAGCGGGCCGGCCAGCGCCGCTCGACCTCGATCCGCTCCAGGCCCTTCAGGAAGCCGCAGAGGTCGATCAGCAGGCCCGACAGGTCGCTCCCGACCGCGTCGAGGGCGCCGCGCACCCGCTGCCGCGCGGCGATCACGTGGTCGGCCGCGCCGGCCGGGTCACGCGGACCGCCCCCGTCGACCCGGGGGGCGCCGAAATCCGATCCCATCCGGGGCAGCAGCGCGGCGGCGGTCATGTCCCGCCGCAGCCGTTCCCCGGCCTCGAAGGATGCCGGGTCGAGCAGCGGCGCGCCGTCCCGGTCGCGCCGGCGCACCATCCAGGCCAGGGGATTCTCCGCGGCGTTGCGCAGGGTCGGGCCGTCTGCGCCGCCGTCCACGAGGGTGAGGTCGTGATGCTGCGCCGCATACGCCAGGGCGCCCGGCATCGCCTGCCGGCGCAGGCGCGCCCGCCCGGCGGCGGTGATCGTCAGCTGCGTGCCGGCGTCGTTCCACGCCGCCAGGTCGGCCGCGGCGAGGCAGCGGCCGGACGCGGCGGCGAAGCGCCCGCTGCCCACCGAGATCCCGTCGCCGCCCCGCCGGACCAGGAGGGCCTCCTCCGCGAGGGGATCGGGCCGCGCGTAGGCGCCGGCCTCGCCCAGGCGCGTCAGCAGGCGGGCCGCCTCCGCGGGCAGCGCCACCGACGCGCTGGGCGGACGCCCGGGACGATTGACCCGGCCGGATGCATTGACGGGCATCTTGTTCATGATTTGTTCCAGTCTCAACGCAGGACGTCGCCGGGGTCCCATCCTCTCACAACCCGGCCGCGCGTCAAGGTATATTTACCTACGATCCTGGCTCTCGCGGTGCGCCGCCCTGGGCCATGCGGGTCGGGGGCCGGTGCAGGATCTCGGCGATCTCGTCCTCGGACTTGCCGCGGACCTCGTAGCCCATCGCCTCGAACCGCTCGATCAGCGCCGCGCTGGCGACGGCCGAGCGCGCCGCCCACTCGGCGAGGAGGTCGTTCATCCCCTCCAGATCCGGCTCGGGCGGATCGTCCTGCGGATCGGAAATCGCGACCATGACGGCACCTCGGCGTCGAACCGGCGGCCGCCGCGCGGACGCGCCATGGCCGGCGGTTCAACGCCCGAGGTTGGAACGGGCTCCCGTCGCGGCGGGGCGTCGGCCGCTCCGGGATCGCGAGCCGGGCAGATCGAGGGCGGGAGGGGCAGGTCTTCCGGCCGGGACAACCCTCGGCCTTCGACCCAGGCCCGCGGCGGGGCACGCCGCCGCGGGATACCCCGCCGCGGGACGCCCGGCCGATCGTGCCCCGACGCAGCCGCGGGCCGGGGCCTACTGGGTGATCAGGATCTTGCCGCTGAGCGGACCCACGCCCTTGGGCACCGGTACGCTCGTCGCATCGTAGTTGGCGTTGAGGTAGAGGTTCGGTCCCTCGTAGAGATTCACCTGTTGCGCCACCACGACCGTGTAGGCCGACTGATCGGCCACCGGCTGCGTCGCCTCGATGACGAGGCGCCCCGTCGGCAAGTAGATCGTGCCGAGCATCAAACGGGCGTTGTTGCTGATGATCCGGTAGATGCGCATCGGTTTGGTTTGCCCGAGCGGCGCCGGGGTCGGCGGGATGCTCACGCCGAGATCGAGGGCATTGGCGATTGTGCCGGGTCGAGCGGGGCAGAGACCGTCGTCTGCTCGGCCATCAACAGTCCCGCCATCTCCCCCGACGTCGGCGCCGTGAGGCTGATCGTGGTATCCTTGTCGAAGAGCAGGCCGCCCTTGTCGCCGGTGAAGTAGAACCCCACGCCGGACGCGGTCAGCGAGGCCTTGTCTTTCACGATCAGCGGCCCGTCTTGGAAGACGTAGATGCCGGGGGCCAGCGTCACGATGGCATTCTTCTTGATCTGCAGGCCGCCGCAGTATGTCCCCGGGTAGAGCGTCACGTCCTTGTCGATCGTCGCGGTCTTGCCGATCGGCAAGAGGTTGAACGGATAGGGCAGAGTCGCGCAGCTTCCGATCGGCGGGTTGGCACGCCCCTTCAACGGGTCCGCGATGACCGGGCAGCCCGTTTGCGGGGTCGGGGCGAAATTGGCGCGCAGGCCCAGGTAGCCGCCAGCCGAGCAGATCGTGTCGGCGCGGGCCATCGCGCTGTCGCCGCCGACCATCCCGGTCGGGCTCAGGGAGTTCGAGTACAGCGAGCAGCCGTTGGCGGTGACCTGGGCGTTCTTCTGAAGGTTGAAAGCCCCGGGCGCCGCGGCGTCCAACGTGAGCATGCACAGCCGCATCTTGCCCACGACACTGGCCCTGGCCTGCGCCGACACGGTGCGGGCACTCATCCCCAGGAAGCCGCCGAAGGCGAGTTTCACGCTCTCCTGGACCCGTGCCGAGACGCTGGTCTTGTCGGCGGCCACGTCGACCGTCACGGCGAAGGGCTGATCGGGCGACGGCGGCGCGTTGTTGCGTATGGCCTGCTCGGTCACGCCCTGGACGGACGCGATGCTGGAGGCGGCGAGCTTGAGGGTGTTGCCGCCGGTGAGCACGCCGACGTCCACGGCGTTCTGCAACTGGGAGCGGCGGGTGGCCAGATGCGCGTAGTCGATCCCGCCGCCGACCAAGCCGATCAGCACCGTCGAACCGAGGGCGAAAGTCACCGCGACGCCGCCGCGGCGATTTCCGCCGAGGTCGCGTCCGCCTGAGGCGATCCCGCGCAGAACCGCTTCGATGCGCCGGAGCACGACCCCTTCGGATTTCGACATTCCGCTCGCGCCTTGGACGAACAATAGAGCCCAAGGTCTTCGCAGTTACGGATGATGCGGCGGTTAATAGCGCCCACAGCAGTCGCCGCTGCTCCGAACGCGTCGGACTATGCTTAATGCCTCGGGTATCGGGGCCGCGATCCGGGCCCATGGACGGAGGGCCGAGCGGGCGATCCCGATCCTCCGGCCCGCCGGATTTCCGCGGCCGCGGGCCCCCTGTCCGCCGATGGGCCCGAGACCGTCGCGTCCGATCGCCCGGCTCCGCCCGGCGGAGCGCCCCGGATGCGGACGCCGCGGGAGCCGGCAACGGGCTGGGCGCCGCCGCCCGAGCCGCCGGTCCGATCACGTCCGGGGGGCTGAGAGGCCGGGGGGCTGAGTGGCCGGGATGGTCTCGACGCGCCGGGGCGATGCGGCCGAGGGGCGTTCCGCGGGCACCCCGACCCCGTCGTGGCTCCCCGTCGTCGCCCGTCGGCCGCCGCCCCGCATCGCGCCGCCCTGCCGCGCACCACCTTGCATCCCGGCGCCCGGCGGGACACATCCCCTCACCCGAACGTGACGGGACCCGACGGGAGACACGATGACGGAGATCGGCCACGGCCTGCTCGCTCAACCCACCGGCGCGCCGGTCGCCGAGGTTCGGCCGCGGCGCTTCAGCGTCCACGGGCAGGAGATCACCGATCCCTACGCGTGGCTGAAGGCCGAGAACTGGCAGACAGTCCTCAAGGACCCGGCCGCCCTGCCGGACGACATCGCCGCCTACCTCAAGGCCGAGAACGCCTTCGCCGAAACGGCGCTCTCCGGGACCGCGGCGCTGCGCCGGCGGCTCGTCGCCGAGATGCGCGGGCGGATCCAGGAGGATGAGAGCGGCGTCCCGGAGCCGGACGGGCCCTTCGCCTACTACACCCGCCACCGCGAGGGCGGGCAGCACCCGCTGATCTGCCGGCGGCCGTCGACCGCGCCCGATGTGCCCGAGTCCGGGCCGGACCCGGACGAGACCATCCTGATCGACGGCGACCGGGAGGGCGAGGGGCATCCCTTCTTCGAGATCGCCGCCGCGGTCCATTCCGACGACCACAGCCGGCTGGCCTGGAGCGCCGACACCAAGGGCTCGGAACTCTACACGATCCGGGTGCGCGACATCGCCACCGGCCTCGACCGCGACGACCGGGTCGAGGCGACCTCCGGCGAGGCGGTCTGGGCGGCGGACGCGGAGAGCTTCTGGTACGTGGCGGTGGACGCCAACCACCGCCCCGCCAAGGTCATGCGCCACCGCCTCGGCACCGCGCAGAGCGAGGACGAGACGGTCTACACGGAGGCCGATGCCGGCTATTTCGTCCATATCGGCAAGACCCAGTCGGGCACGTTCCTCGACGTGACCGCGAGCGACCACGAGACCTCCGAGGTCCGGCTGCTCGACCGCCACGCGGAGGCCGCGCCCCTGCGCCTCGTCGAGCCGCGGACGCCGCTGCTGATCTACGGGGTCGAGCACCGGGGCGACCGGCTGTACATCCGCACCAACGCGGACGGGGCCGAGGACTTCAAGATCGTCACCGCGCCGCTGGACGATCCGGGGCGCGCGCACTGGACCGACCTGGTGCCCCACCGGCCCGGGGTGATGATCCGTCACCTCCACCTGCTGGCCGGCCACCTGGTCCGGCTGGAGATCGAGAACGCCCGGCCGCGGATCGTGGTGCGCGACCTCGCCGACGGCACCGAGCACAGCGTCGCCTTCGACGAGGAGGCCTACTCGCTGGGCCTGCGCGCCGGGCTCGCCTTCGACACGGCCACGATCCGCTTCGTCTACGCCTCGATGACGACGCCGTCCGAGACCTGGGACTACGCGTGCGACAGCCGGGCCCGGACCCTGCGCAAGCGGCAGGCGGTGCCGAGCGGGCACGACCCGGCCGCCTACGTCACCCGGCGGCTGTTCGCCACCGCGCCGGACGGCGAGCAGGTGCCGGTCTCGCTCCTGCACCGCCGGGACCTGATCCTCGACGGCAGCGCGCCGCTGCTCCTCTACGGCTACGGCTCCTACGGCACGCTGATGCCGGCCGGGTTCCGCACCAACCTGCTGAGCCTCGTGGACCGCGGCTTCGTCTACGCCATCGCGCATATCCGCGGCGGCACCGAGAAGGGCTGGCGCTGGTACCTGGACGGCAAGCGCGAGAAGAAGCCCAACACCTTCACGGACTTCATCGCCTGCGCCCGCGCGCTGATCGCGGCCGGCTACACGGCCGAGGCGCGCATCGTCGCCCATGGCGGCTCGGCGGGCGGGATGCTGATGGGCGCGGTGGCCAACCTCGCGCCGGAGCTGTTCGCCGGGATCGTCGCCGACGTGCCCTTCGTCGACGTGCTCAACACGATGCTCGACGCGGACCTGCCGCTGACCCCGCCGGAATGGCCCGAATGGGGCAACCCCGCCGAGAGCGAGACCGCCTTCCGGACGATCCTGTCGTACTCGCCCTACGACAACGTCGCCCCCAAGGCCTATCCGGCGATCCTGGCGCTCGGCGGGCTCACCGATCCACGGGTGACCTACTGGGAGCCGGCCAAGTGGGTGGCGCGGCTGCGGGCCACCATGACGGGGGGCGGCCCGGTCCTGCTGCGGATCAACATGGAGGCGGGCCATGGGGGCGCCGCCGGCCGGTTCGACCGGCTGGAGGAGGTGGCGCTGATCTACGCCTTCGCCCTCGCGGCGGTGGGGAAGGCCTAGGCCGGCGGGCTCCGGGGCGGGGTCCGACCGCGGGACCGGCGCGCCTCAGGGACGGATTTCGGCGGGCTCGACCGGCTGGGCCGATCCCTCCTGCGCCCGCGCCCGGCGCGTCGCCTCCTCGGCGGCCCGCTCGGCCGCCTTCTCGGCCGCCGCCTTCTCCGCCGCGGCCTTCTCGGCCGCCGCCTTGAGCGCCGCGGCGCGCGCCTTGTCCATCTCGATCCGGCCGCGGCGGCGCTGCCGCTCCACCTGATCGGCCTCGGTGAGCTCGATGGATTCCAGCTCGCGCTGCAGCACGAAGGCGGCGAGCCCGTTCGACAGGGCGCCGACGTCGAGGGTCCGCTCGGGCGCGGCGACCGGGCCCGAGAGCCCGAGCTGGATCATCGGCGCACCGGCGTTCCAGCCCCGCGGCACCGGGCCGCCCGAGAGGGTCCCGCGGGCGTCCAGGCGGCCGGCGCGCAGGTCGTAGCTGAGGGTGCCGGACCAGCGCGCCGCCCCGAGATCGATGTCGAGGGGGCCGGCCCGCAGCACGCCGCCCACGAGGGTGGCGGCGGCGCGGGCGGGGCCGCGCGTCCGCGCGCCACCCTTGGCGAGCTCCTCGGCGACCACCGCCTGAAGCCGGCCCTCGCGCAGCGGATCGTCCATCTCGGCGGCCCGCGCCAGGGCGCGGCCGAGCCCCGCGGGATCGGCCTCCGGGACGGTGAGATCGACGAGCGCCAGGGTGCCGCTGCCCGAGAGGTTCTCGGCGAGGCCGGGACCGGTCTCGGCCGAGGTGGAGAAGCGCAGATCCGCGGTCAGGCGGCCGCCGATCGGGCCGCCGGCGAGCGCGGGGATCGCGACGGCGTCGAGGCGGCCCGCCCCGGAGATCGCCCCGCTGGCCCCGAGGCGCGACAGCGTGGCCGACCCCGCGATCCGGCCCCCGGCCAGCGCCCCGCTCAGGTCCCGCACGGTCAGGCCCGCGTCGGCGAGGCCGAAGCCGAGGGTCGCGTCCGTCGCCACGAGCCCGCGCCCGAGGTCCAGGCTGGCGACGCGAAGGTCGAGGGCGAGGCTCGGAGCCGCGGCCGGCGCCGCGAACCGCCCGCTGCCGTCCTGGGGCAGCACGGTCGCGGCCGCGAGCTGGGGCAGCGACAGGCGGTCGAGGGTGAGGCGGCCGCTCAGGGCGCCGCCGGGCGCCCGCGTCAGCGCCCCGTTCAGGCCCGCGCCCGCGACGCGGCCGTCGAGGGCGGCGGTGACCTCGCCCTTGTCCCCCGACAGCGTGACGGTCAGCTCGGCGGGCCACGCGCCGGGCTGGAGGCGCGCGGCCCCGGCCAGCGTCAGGAAGGGGGCCAGATCGGCCGCGTCGACCCGCAGGACGCCACGGCTGGGCAGCGCGTCGGGCCCGAGGAGGAGCGGCGTCCCGGTGGCGATCTTCAGGCCCGCGACGCTGCCGTCGGCCGTGACCGCGAGGGCATCGCCCGCGCCGCGCTCGGCCCCCTCCCGGCGCCCGGCGCGTTCGGCGCGCAGGCGCAGTTCGGCGGGAAGCTGGAGGCCGGGGATGTCGGGCCGGCCGAACCACGCGCCGGCCCGGGGGCCGGTCAGGATGGCGGTCCCGCCCTCGATCCGCGTGCCGCGGCTCACGAGCGTCAGGTCGAGGGTGCCGCCGCCGGCCCCGCCCTTCGCCTGCGTGCGGAGCGCCTCCGCGGCGCCGCCCTCCCGGTCGAGGGTCACGGCGAGGTCGAGGGGGGCGTCCCGCAGGAAGGCGGGCAGCAGGCGGATGTCGCCGACCCAGACCCGCTCGAGCAGGCCCAGCAGCGGCGCCGCCACCGGGGCCTTCAGGCGGCCGGAGACGCGGCCGGTCCCGTCCGCGCCGATCCGCCCGGACAGCTTGGCGCTGGCGCCCGCGAGGTTCGTCACGTCGAGGCTGTCGACCACGAGGCTGCCGCCGTCGGACTGGATGCTGGCCGCGATGGTGCCGGTCCCGGAATTCGCCGCTCCGAAGCGCACGTCCTGGGCCTCCAGGGTCATCGCGAGGTCGTGGTCGCGCAGGCTGCCGAGCGTCGTGCCCAGCGGCGGCAGGCCGGCGATGTCGATGCCGCGGGCGCGGATCTGGGCCTCGAACCGCCCGCGCGCGCCGGCCTCCGCAGCCTTGTAGCGGGCGTTGCCGGTGATCCGGGCCTGCCCCAGGGTCAGGCGCAGGTCGCGCAGGGACAGGCTGTCGGCGGCGGCCGACAGCTCGGCGGCCGCCTCGACCCGGCGCCCGTCGAGGAGCGCCGGCAGCGGCCCCTCCAGGCCGAGGCGCCGCAGGTAGCGTCCCAGCGCGTCCGAATCGGGGGCGGTCAGGCTGACCGGGCCGGTCAGGCGCAGGGGCGCCGTCTCGATCTGCCCGCTCGCCGTCAGGGCCGCCTGCGCCGGCCCAGTCACCGAGAGGCGGCGCAGCAGGAGCCCGCCCGCCCGCTCCACCGTGCCGGCGAAGGCGAGGTCCGACCATTCCTCGCCGCCGAGCACGGCGCTGCCCACCGCGAGGTCGAGGTCGAGCATGGCCGGGAGGCCGCCGGCCCACCGGGGGGCCCCGCGGGCGATCAGGGCCTGGCCCTCCGGCGAGGCCAGGAAGGCGTCGAGGTCGAGGCGGCGGGCCTCCAGGCTCAGCCCGGCGCGCCACTGGCGCAGGTCCAGGCGGCCGGTGCCGCCGAGCCGCAGCGCCCGGCCGCCCGGATCGACCGCGAGGTCGACGTTCTCGAACCGCACCTGGGTCCCGCGCGCCTTGAAGCCCCCGCCGATGGAGAACGGCAGGTAGGTCCCCGCGGCCTGGGTCGGCGGCCCGACGACGAGGCGGACCGTGCCCTCGGCCTCGACCAGGGAGGCCCGGCCGGCCTCCGCGGGGGCGAGGCCGAACCGCGCATCCGCCTCGAAGCGCGGATGCGCGTCGCCGCCGCCGGAGATCTTCACGGGCAGCCGCCCGTCGGCCCCCGGGGTGCCGCTGACGGCCCGGAACGGGAGGCCGCCGCTGGTCCCCTCCGCCCGCCACGGTCCGACGAGGGCCGGCGCCTGCAGGGTCAGGTCCTGCACGTAGAGCTGGTCGGTCCGGCCCGTGGCCGGCACCTGCGTGGTGATGAGGAACTGCTGGACGTGCAGGGCCTCGATGGCGAGGTCGCGGGCGCGCAGGGCCTCGCCGAGGTCGGGGGGCAGCTTCACGGCGTCCGGCCCCGCGGCCGGGAGCCTGATCTCGGCCCGGCCGATCCGGGTCTCGGTGAAGCGGAACTCGCCCTTCAGGAGCGGCGCCAGGGCGATCTCGGCCTTGACGAACCGGGCGTCAAGGGACGGCCGGTCCGGATCGGTCCCGAGATGGAGGCGGTCGACGCGCAGCCGCGGCGACGGCAGGAGGCGGACCTCGATCCGCCCGTCTGTCCGGGTCGGGATGCCGAGGGAGCGGGCGAGCGCCCGGTCGACCAGCGCGCGGTGGGCCTGCCAATCGACGAAGGGCGGGACGGCGAGCGCCGCCACGAGAACCAGGATGACGGCGCCCGCCAGCGCGGTCAGAAGATCACGCAATGGTCCCGTTCCGCACTCATGTCCGCGCGGGGCTGCCCCGACGCCGTCCCGCGTGCCCCGCGGGCAAGCCGCCACGGCCATAGCACGATCAGGCGCGCAGGGCGCCAGCGGCGAAGTCTGCGATCCCGCCCCTGTGCCTCAGGCGCCGCAGTCGCTCCGGCGCCGCCGGCGGGCCCGGACTCGGCGGCGCCGCCCGCGCGGGATCCCGGCGCGGCAGCGGGCCCCGACTCCGGTCTGCGCTGCGCCGCGCCGGCATGACGGGGCATCCCCGTGACCGGGATCGGCCGCGACGGTCTCCGAACCGTCGTTCTCGGCGCGCCGACGGCCCGCGCCTCCCGACTTCGCGCACCGCCGGTTGCAGGCGTCGCGCCCAAACCACCTCGACGCCGTTCGCGATTTGGTCCAGGGATGCGGGATGCAGAATAACCCGCATGCGCAGCCCGCCGGGGACGGCGCTCCCACCTCTTCCATCGCCGCCCGCGCCATGGGCGCGCTCCGCCGCGACGCCGCCGGCTACCTCGACGGGCTCAACCCCGAGCAGCGCCACGCCGTCGAGACCACGGAGGGTCCGGTGCTCGTGCTGGCCGGCGCCGGCACCGGCAAGACCCGGGTGCTCACCACCCGCATCGCCCATCTCATCTCCACCGGGCGGGCACGCCCCTTCGACATCCTGGCGGTGACCTTCACCAACAAGGCCGCCCGGGAGATGAAGCACCGGATCGGCAGCCTGATCGGCCCGGCCGGCGAGGGCATGCCCTGGCTCGGCACCTTCCACGCCATCGGCACCAAGATCCTGCGCCGGCACGCGGAACTCGTCGGGCTGAAATCGGACTTCACCATCCTGGGCACCGACGACCAGCTCCGGCTGATGAAGCAGGTGATCGCCGATCAGAACGTCGACGAGAAGCGCTGGCCGGCCCGCGCCCTGTCGCACGCCATCGACGGCTGGAAGAACCGCGGCCTCTCCCCCGAGCAGGTGCCGGCCGGCGAGGCCGCCTCCTTCGCGTTCGGCAAGGGCGGCACGCTCTACAGCGCCTACCAGGCCCGACTGGCGACGCTGAACGCCGTCGATTTCGGCGACCTCCTGCTGCTCTGCCTCAAGCTCTGGCGCGAGAACCCCGACGTCCTGGCCAATTACCAGGACCGGTTCCGCTACATCCTGGTGGACGAGTACCAGGACACCAACGTCGCCCAGTACCTGTGGCTGCGCCTGCTCGCGCAGAACCGCAAGAACATCGCCTGCGTGGGCGACGACGACCAGTCGATCTACGGCTGGCGCGGCGCCGAGGTCGACAACATCCTGCGCTTCGAGCACGACTTCCCCGGCGCCGTGGTGGTGCGGCTGGAGCGCAACTACCGCTCCACCGGCCACATCCTGGCGGCCGCCTCGGGACTGATCGCCCGGAACGAGAGCCGGCTCGGCAAGACCCTGCGCACCGACGACGAGCCGGGCGAGCGCGTCACCGTGACGGGGGCCTGGGATTCCGAGGAGGAGGCGCGGCTGCTCGCCGAGGCGATCGAATCGCTCCAGGTGAAGCAGCACCCCCTGTCGGAGATCGCCGTGCTGGTGCGGATCTCGGCGCAGATGCGCGAGATCGAGGACCGGTTCGTCCAGCTCGGCCTGCCCTACCGGGTGATCGGCGGCCCGCGCTTCTACGAGCGCGCCGAGATCCGGGACGCCCTGGCCTACCTGCGCGCCACCGTGAACGTCAGCGACGACCTCGCCTTCGAGCGGATCGTCAACACGCCCAAGCGCGGCCTGGGCGACGCGACCCTGCAGCAGCTCCACACCTACGGCCGGGCCAACCGGCTGCCCCTGCGGATCGCCGCCGAGCGCCTGTGCGAGACCGACGAGCTGAAGCCCCGGGTCCGCTCGACCCTGCGGGCGGTCACCGAGAGCTTCGCGCGCTGGGCGCGGCTGATCGAGTCGCAGCCCCACAGCGAGGTCGCGCAGACCATCCTGGAGGAATCCGGCTACGTCGAGATGTGGCAGAAGGACCGCTCGGCCGACGCCGCCGGCCGCCTCGAGAACCTGAAGGAATTCGTCCGCTCCATGGAGGAGTTCCCCGACATGGCGGCGTTCCTCGAGCACGTCTCCCTGGTGATGGAGGCCTCCGAGACCGAGGGCGCCGACCGCGTCTCCCTGATGACGCTCCACGCCGCCAAGGGGCTCGAATTCGACACCGTGTTCCTGCCCGGCTGGGAGGACGGCCTGTTCCCCAGTCAGCGGGCGCTGGACGAGAGCGGCCGGGCCGGCCTGGAGGAGGAGCGCCGCCTCGCCCATGTCGGGCTGACCCGGGCGCGCAAGCGCGCCAAGCTCTCCTTCGCGGTGAACCGGCGGATCCACGGCCTGTGGTCCTCGACCATCCCGTCCCGGTTCATCGACGAACTGCCGGAATCGGCCGTCGACGTGGTCGAGGCGCCCGCCCATTTCTCGGCCGGCGCCTCGCGGTTCGACCGCAACCCCACGCCCTTCGGATCGAGCTACGGCACGCCCGGCTGGCAGCGGGCGCAGGCCAACACGGCGGCGGGCGGGCGCGGCTTCGGCTCGGTGCCGGGCGGCCGGGCCGGCGGATCGACGGGCGGTCCGCGCCAGATCGAGGGCGAGCTGATCGCCAAATCCACCGGCACGCCCTCGGCCTTCCAGGGCGGCCAGCGGGTCTTCCACACCAAGTTCGGCCCCGGGACCATCGCGGGCGTCGACGGCAACAAGCTGACCGTTGACTTCGACAAGGCCGGCCGGAAGATGGTCCTCGACAGCTTCATCCAGGCTGGATCGAGCTAGTCCCGCCGACCAAGCCCGGACGTCCCAGGGCGGCAGGGTCGGCCGGCTTCGCCCCTGCGGGCGGGGAGGTCGTGAGATCGTGCCGGATGCCGCGCCATCCCGTCTCTCCCGGCCCCGGCCTGTTGCACCCGCGCCAGCATCGCGGCTTCTTCCCACCGTCCGCCGCCACCGTCACCCCGTAGTCACACCCCGTGCGCCATCGTGCGGCGCGAAGCACGCTGGTGCGGCAGTTGCATCGCGTAATCGGTCGCGTTCGGCACGTCGTAACGCTCTCCACAGGCCGACGAGCGCGGCGCGGAACCTTCGGTCAGGGGCCGCTATTTAGTTCCGCAAGCGAGTATATCCAGGAGCACGCAGGTAAACGGCAGTTCAGAGACAGATCCAGGTTGGCAAGTCCCGTTGGAGTGTACATCCATGAAGAGACGCCGCGCACGACTTGAACTGGTTGAAGACCGCACGTCCCGCATTCACCGCACGCGCTTCGACGAAGAACGCAACCTCGCCCCGATCCAGCCGCTCACGGAACGCCAGGCCGAGTATCTCGACGCCCTGGCCCGCTCGCCGCAGGTGATCGTCCTGGGCCCGGCCGGAACCGGCAAGACCTTCATCGCCGGCACCCGCGCCGCCGACCAGCTCCGCCAGCGCCGGATCGCCAAGGTCGTCATCACCCGCCCGAACGTGCCCTCCGGCCGGTCCCTCGGCTTCTTCCCCGGCACCCTGGAGGAGAAGATCGCCCCCTGGGTGGCCCCGCTGACCGAGGCCATGAAGGAGCGCATGGGCGAAGCCGCCTTCGAGATCGCCCTGAAGACCGGCGACATCGAGATCGTCCCCTTCGAGGTGATGCGCGGCCGGACCTTCAAGAACTGCCTCGTGATCCTCGACGAGGCCCAGAACACCACGGTCAACGAGATCAAGATGTTCCTGACGCGGATCGGCGACGACTGCCAGGTCATCATCAACGGCGACGTCTCCCAGACGGACCTCCGCGAGACCTCGGGGCTGCGCACCGTGATGCACATGATCAAGAGCCGGATGATGCCGATCCCGGTGGTGGAGTTCACCCGCAACGACATCGTCCGCTCGGGCATCTGCGCCGAATGGGTGAAGGCGTTCGAGGAAACTAATCTCTGACCTAACAGTTAGTGGCGGCGGGTCCTCGACGACCCGCCGTGCCGGCCCCCGGCACGAGACGGCTCTCCGCACCTCCCGTCCGGGAGGATGAACCGGGCACCATACCCGGCCATCAGAGAATTGGAGTCTCCTCGTGAGGAAACTGACCTTCGCCTTCGCCGTGCTGTCCAGCCTCGGCGCCGCCGCCCTCGTCCAGCCCGCCTCGGCGGCCCCCGTCATGCCGGGCGCCGTCGCCGCTCCCGACCCGGTCACCCAGGTCCGGATGACCCCGATGGAGCACCGGATGATGCACCGCCGCATGGAGCGCCGGATGATGCACCGGCGGATGGAGCGCCGGATGATGCGTCACCAGATGCACCGCCGCATGCACCGTATGTGATCGTCGGTCGATGATCGGCGGCGGACGGGGCCCGATCGGCCCCGATCCGTCGCCATCGGGCGTTGCTCCGGCCCCGGAAGATTCCTATCTCCTCGCCTCGAATCGCGCAGTCAGGCGGCCGACGCGGCAGCCGGCCGATCCGGGAGACCAGGATGCCCCCCTCCAACCGACTGTTCGACGACCTCGCCCGCCTGATGACCGACGCCGCGGGCGCCGCCCAGGGTGTTCGCCGCGAGGCCGAGACCGTGGTCAAGGCCCAGATCGAGCGCGTCGTCCGCGACCTCGACATCGCGTCCCGGGAAGAACTCGACGTGCTGCGCGACCTCGTGACCAATCTGCAGGCGCAGAACGAGGCCTTGTCGGCCCGCGTCGCCGCCCTGGAGGCGAAGGCCGGCAGCGCCGCCGCGGGCCTGAGCGAGGCGGTCTGAGTCCGCCCGGCAACGCCCGGGGCTTTTACACAGGAAGCCGCGCCGACGATCCGGTTTCCTGTTCACTGAACCGGGCCTGCACTTTGTGTCGCGAGTCACGGCCGGTCTATAGTGGGCATAGGGTGATTCGGGGGCTGCGGGGCGATGTCCGCGGAGCTTTGACAGTCGATCGCGTCACCTCCGGTGCAGATCTGCCGGTCGTTCCAGTTCTCGGAGCGTTCTCGCTCCGGTTTCGCGTCACCGTCACTTCGGGCCTGGACATGTCCAGGCCGTCCTTTTGGATCGTCATGCCGCTTCTCAACGTCGACTTCCACGACCCGGACCGGAACGAGCATCCGCTCGACGTCGTCGAGCGTCTGGCGTCCCTGCGCGACTGGATCTTTGACCGGGCCGAGACCGACGAGATGTCGGTCACGAGCCCCGGTCGGTGGACCGACTACAACATCGCCTTCACGTGGATCGAAGACGTCGAGGCCCTGCACGTGGCCTGCGCGTTCGACCTGAAGGTGCCGGAGCGGCAGCGGACCGAAGTGATGCGCCTGATCGCGCTGATCAACGAGCAGCTCTGGGTCGGCCATTTCGATCTCTGGTCAAGCGACAGCGTGGTGATGTTCCGTCACGCCCTCCTCCTGACCGGCGGGGTCGTCCCGACCCATCCGCAATGCGCGACCATGATGAAGAGCGCGGTCGACGCCTGCGAGCGGTACTTCCAGGCTTTCCAGTTCGTGCTCTGGGCCGGCAAGAGCGCCCGCGAGGCGCTGGACGCCGTGCTGTTCGAGACCGAAGGCGAGGCGTGACGGCGCCGGGCCCTTCCGGGGCAGGGATGCCCGCGTCCCTGATGCTGGCCGGCGCCGGCAGGATGGGCGGGGCGATGCTGGCCGGATGGCTCGAGGCCGGGCTCGATCCGCGCCGCACCACCCTCATCGATCCCGTGCCCGCCCGCGAGATCGTCGATCTGTGCGCGCGGGACGGCATCGCCCTGAACCCGCCGGATCCCGGGCCCTGCTCCGTGCTGGTCCTGGGGATCAAGCCGCAGGGCCTCGCCTCGGCCGCGACCGGCCTCGACCGGCTCATCGGGCGTGACACGCTCCTCGTCTCGATCCTGGCCGGCAAGACCGTCGCGGACCTGCGCGACCGGCTCCCGCGGGCACGGGCCGTCGTCCGGGCGATGCCGAACCTTCCGGCCAGCATCGGCCGGGGCGCCACCGGCGCGTACGCGTCCGCCGAGGTCACGCCCGACCAGCGCGGCGCCGCGGAGGCTCTGTTCAGCGCGAACGGAGCCGTTGCCTGGCTCGGCGACGAGGCGCAGATTGATGCCGTGACGGCGGTCTCGGGCTCCGGTCCGGCCTACGTCTTTCTCCTCGTGGAGGCGCTGGCCGAGGCCGGCATCGCCGCCGGACTCGACCCGGCGGTGGCGCGCACCTTGGCTCGGGCGACCGTTACGGGCGCCGGCGCGCTCCTTGAGGCGAGCCCGTCCGAGGCCGAAGAGTTGCGCCGCGACGTCACCTCGCCGGGCGGCACGACGGCGGCGGCCCTCGACGTCCTGATGCGACCGGATGGACTCGCCGCGCTGATGCGGGAAGCCGTGGCGGCGGCCAAGCGTCGGGCGGGAGAACTCTCCGGCTGAGGGAACACCCGTCCGTGCGGCATGGCCGCGCGACGGCCCTGCCCTTCGCCGCCGCCCCGCCTACATGAGAGCCGACGACCGGCAGGAGCGGGCGACAGACTCATGACCGAAAGCAAAACCCCGTCGAAGCGGATCCGGAAGGCTGCGACCCCCTCCAAGGCGAGCACCGTTGGCGCGAACACGACACAGGACGGCATGATCCAGGACGACATGATCCAGGACGCTTCGGCACACGGAAGCGCGGCCCAGGAGAGCGCCGCCCGGAGCGAGAGCCCGGCTAAGCCCTCGCCCCGGGAGGCTGCCGTCGAAGCCCTCATGCGACTCGCGGCGGAACAGCCCTGGAGCGACATCGAGATCAGTGACATCGCCCGGGAAGCCGGCCTGAGCCTCGCGGAACTTCGCGACCTGTTTCCCTCCAAGGGAGCCGTGCTCGGCGGCCTGACGCGGATCATCGACCGCAAGGTCTTGGAAGGGGATCTCGAAGGCCTTGAGGAAGAGCCGACCCGCGAGCGCCTGTTCGACGTGCTGATGCGCCGCCTCGACGCCATGGAGCCCTACAAGCCCGCCCTGCGCCGGATCGCCTACGCACTGCGCGGCGAACCGCTCTCGATGCTGGCGATGAACGGCGTGATGCTGAACTCGCACCGCTACATGCTGGCCGCCGCCGGGATCGACACGGAAGGGCCGCTCGGGCAGCTCAAACTGCAGGGTGTGGTGATCGCGTTCGCCCGTGTGACCCAGGTCTGGCTCGACGACGACGATCCGGCCCTGGCCCGTACCATGGCGCGGCTCGACAAGGAGATCCGCAACGGCGAGCGCATCATGGAGCGGGCGGAGGACGTCCGTCGGCTCACGGCGCCGCTGCGCGCGTTGGGGCGCTCGTTCCTGGATCGCCGCCCGCGCGAGCGCCGCGGGCGAGACGGCGACGAGACGGATCCCGCCGCCGCGATCTGAGGAGGGTCGCGGTCTCGAGCCGGTGCCGCCGATCTGCGACTGGCGGCCCGGATGTCATCCAGAAAGCCGTCGACCGCGCCCGGGACGTTCATCACCTGCACAGGCCGCCCCCCGGTCTTACCGGCGCTGCCTCCCAGGCGTCGGGCCCGCGACGCGATCCCGGCCGACGGAGAGGTTGCAACACCGCAATCGAAGCCCGGGCCGGCGCGCGTGAAAGCGTCCCCTGCCGGAGGCCGTCCTCCTGTCCTGGGTCGTGGCGCGGCATGACCGTGACACATCGAACCCGCGCCAGCGTCGCGCCACGCGCCGTCGGGCAGACGGGATTGGGCCGGCCGAGTACCGTCTCTGCCGCCGCGCGGGTCCGCGCCGCAATCCCTTCAGACCCCGACAGTGCAGTGCGCGCAGCCCGGCAGGGGCTGGAAAACCGCTTCACGCGGCGCGATTGGCCAGGGCTTCGCGCATCGTGCTGGCGATCAGACCGTTCTGGAACTGGTCCCGCGGGACGAGAAGCGCGTCGGGAACCGCGATGGTCGCTTTGCGGTCGAGGGCATCGACCGGATTGCTGGCGAGGACGATGCGCAGGCCGGGTCGCAGGGCGCGCGCTTCGAGCGCCAGCTGCGCGCAGCACAGTCCCCCCTGCAGGGCGGCGTCCACCACCAGCACGTCGACGGGCAGTCCCAGGGCCAGGACCGTCATTGCGTCCACGCCGCGGTCGCAGGCCGTAACCTGATAACCCAGCATCCGGACCTGCGCGGACACCTCATCGCGCCAGCGTTTGTGCCGGCCGACCACCAGAACCTGGATCCGATAGCAGCTCCCCTGAGGAAGCTTGCCGGAGTCAGTCTCGATGTCGGCTTGGGGCATTCCGCACTCGACTTCGCGCTGGCATTGCGATGCAGCATGCTAATCTGGGATACAATCCGGGCGCAAGTCCGCCGCTTCGAAGCAGGCCGGCATCACGCGTTCGTCGGATGGGCGCGCGGTTGACGGCGCCGGGGGTGCACGGGCAACACCGGCCGGCCGCGGAGACTCACGCCGCGCGCTGCCGGAGCCCGAGCCGATGTCGTCCGCGAAATCCCCGCCCGTCTCTCCCTTGGCGCCGACGGCGAACCCCACGCTTCCGCCCGTGCCGGGCGTGCGCATCGCAACCGCCCAGGCCGGCATCCGCTACAGCGGCCGCACCGACGTGCTCTACGTCGCCCTGGAGGACGGCACGAAGGCGGCCGGGGTGTTCACCCGGTCGAAATGCCCATCGGCGCCGGTGGATTGGTGCCGCGAAGCCCTGACCGACGGCGCGGCGCGGGCTCTGGTGGTGAATTCCGGCAACGCCAATGCCTTCACGGGGCGCGCCGGCCGCGAGGCCGTGGCGCGCACCGTCGCGATCGCCGCGGCGGCGGCGGGCTGCGATTCGCGCGCGGTGTACGTTGCCTCCACCGGCGTAATCGGCGAGCCGCTCCCTGCGGAGCGATTCGAGGGCGTGCTCGCGGCGTGCGCGGAACGGGCCGAACCGGGGCCGGCCGCCTGGGAAGCGGCGGCCCGCGCCATCATGACGACCGACACCTTCCCGAAGCTGGCGACCCGGACCGCCGAGATCGCGGGGGTGCGCGTCACGATCAACGGCATCGCCAAAGGCGCCGGCATGATCGCGCCCGACATGGCCACGATGCTGTCCTTCGTCTTCACGGATGCCGCTCTGTCCCAGGACGTGCTGCAGGCCCTGCTGTCGGCGGGGGCGCGGACGAGCTTCAACTGCGTGACCGTGGACGGCGACACGTCCACCTCCGACACCCTGATGCTCTTCGCCACCGGCAAAGCCGGCAACACCACGGTGTCCGACCCCGCGGACCCGGCCCTCTCCGGCTTCCGCGAGGCCCTGGACAGCCTTCTGATCGAGCTGGCCCAGCTCGTCGCCAAGGACGGCGAGGGCGCGCGCAAGTTCGTCACTGTGCGGGTCACGGGCGCCGAGAGCGACGCCTCGGCCCATCGCATCGCGATGTCCATCGCCAACTCGCCGCTGGTCAAGACCGCGGTGGCGGGCGAGGACGCCAACTGGGGCCGCGTGGTGATGGCCGTGGGCAAGGCCGGCGAGCCCGCCGACCGGGACCGGCTGGCGATCTGGTTCGGGGACGTCCGGGTGGCCGTGGAGGGCGCACGGGACCCCGCTTACAGCGAGGCCGCCGCGAGCGCCGTGATGCGCGCGCCGGAGATCGGCATCCGGGTCGATCTCGGCCTGGGTGACGGCACCGCCCGCGTCTGGACCTGCGACCTGACCAAGGCCTACATCGAGATCAACGGGGATTACCGCTCGTGAGGGCCGTCCTGGTCGGAGCCATCCTCGTCTCGGCGCTGGCGGCGACGGCGCGGGCCGATGACGCCGCGTGCCGGCACCAGATCAGCGTCGTCGGGCGGGCCGCGGAAGCGCGGGCGCCGGACTTCGCCGAGGTGACGGTGGGCATCGAGGCGCGCGGCGCGACCGCGGCTGCCGCCCTCGATGCGGCCTCGAAGGCGGTCGCCGGCGTCTCGGCCCAGGCGCGGGCCCTCGGCGTGCCGCCGGCCGACATCGGCACGGCTGCCGTGACGCTGCAGACGGCCACGCGCTCCGTGACGCGGCCCGGCGGGGCCAGTGCGGAGGAGCCCGACGGCTACCGCGCCAGCAACCTCGTCAGCGTCCGGCTCAGCGACATGGGGCGCCTGGGCGACCTCCTGCGCCAAGCCCTCGACGCCGGGGCGAACCGGATCGACGGCGTGAACTTCGGGCTCCGCGATCCGGATAGGACCGAATCGACCCTCCAGACCGCCGCGGCGCGGGATGCGCGAACCCGGGCGGAGGCGATGGCCGAGGCGGTGGGCGCCAAGCTCGGGCCACTCTGCGCGCTGAGCACCGCGGGCGCCGCGCCCACGCCCATGATGGCCCGCGCGCTCCCGGCGCCCATGGCGGCGAAGGGACGGCGCGTCCCGATCGAGGCGGGCACGATCGAGATGTCCGCCGAGGTCTCGGCCACCTTCGCGGTGACGCCGTGAGCGGGCCGGAACAGCCGCCGCTGCGCCTCCTCCTGGTGGTCGCCGTGGCCCTGGTCGACGCCGACGGCCGGGTGCTGGTGAGCGAGCGTCCGCCGGGCAAGCAGCTCGCCGGCCTGTGGGAGTTTCCCGGCGGCAAGGTCGAACCCGGCGAGCGCCCGGAGGCGACGCTGATCCGGGAACTGGCGGAGGAACTCGGTATCCGGGTCGAGGAGCCCTGCCTGGCGCCCCTGACCTTCGCCAGCCACGCCTATTCGGACTTCCACCTGCTGATGCCGCTCTACATCTGTCGGCGCTGGTCGGGCACCCCGCGCCCGATGGAGGGTCAGGCGCTGAAATGGGTCCGCCCCAAGGCGCTGCGGGATCTCGCGATGCCCCCCGCGGACGCGCCGCTGATCCCGTTCCTGATCGATCTCCTGGAGGTCTGATCGGGTTCCTCCGGACGCAAGGTTGATGCGGCCATGCCCGTCATCACGAGCGAAGCGACCCGGGTCAGCGCGACCTCGGATCTCCGGGTACGGCACAGGCCTGCTGCGCGGCCCCCGCAGGGGCGGCGCAGGGCTTCAGCGGAGGTCGGGCGGGGCGCCCGCCGTCACAGGGCCAGGATGCCTTCGACCGCCTCCTGGACGTCGAGCGCCTCCGCGAAGGTGGCGAGGTGGTGAGACTGGCCGCGGGCCATCCGGACGACGCCGTCGAGCTGGCGCCGCAGCGTGATCGGCCGCAACCGCTCGTTGGGGATCGCGTCCGGCTCCGGCGCGAAGGACCCGTCCGGCCCGCGGCGCTCGGCGATGGCCCAGTCGCGCAGCCGGACGGCGCCCGCCTCGCCCTCCAGCGTCCAAGTGTTGTGGTCGTCGGCCCCGGTGCCGCCAACCCGTCCGGTCAGGGTCACCGGGACCCCGCCGGCCGTGAGCGTCACGTCGATGGCGCGCTCGGACCGGCCGGACTCCGGGAAAGCGACGCGTCCCTCGAGGCCCTGCAGCGGCCCGAGGAGGCGGCGGGCGAGGAACAGGAAGTGCGAGACGACCTCGCGGGTGAAGCCGCCCTCGGCGCGCCCGTCGAGCCAACCGGCCGCATCGGCCTGCCAGGGGCGCGGCCAGCGCGCGAAGGCCACCGTGATGGCGAGCCGCTCGGCCTGCCCGACGACGCCGTGCGCGATCCAGCGCTCCAGCGCCGCCACCCCGGGCGAGGAGGCGAAGGGGAAGTTCACCGCGCCGGCCTCGCCGGCCGCCGCCACGAAGGCGCGGGCCTCGGCGCGATCGATGGCGAGCGGCTTCTCGCAGAAGATGGTTCGCCCCGCCTCCAGGGCGGCGCGGGCATGGGCGAGGTGCGAGGCCGGCGGCGACGCGACGTACACGCAGGCGCTCGCCGCCACGACGGCGGCGGCATCGGCCACGCGCGGCACGCCGGGGAAGGCCGCGGCGATGCGGGCCAGGGCCTCCGGGGCCGGATCCCAGATCGCCGCGACGCGAACGGGCGAGTCCGGCGCCCCGTGGATCGCGTCGAGCAGGCGCTCGCCCATGATCCCCGCGCCGATGATCCCGAGGGCGAGGCGTTCGTCGGTGGCCGGCATGCTGGGTCCCGCGGGTGATGGGCCGCGATCCGCGGTCCGCTGCAGCCTTTAGGGAACCGGCGGGAGTCAGGGAAGGGCGCGGGCGGAACGGCGCCTGCGGTCACCGCCGGCCGAGCCGATCGTCCAGGCTGAAGGGGCCGCCCCCGAAGGCCGCGACCTGCAGGAGGCCGCCGGCCATGGCGAGGTTCTTCAGGAAGTGGAACATCTGGTTCTGATCGCCCAGCGCCGCGTGGAAGGTCACGGCGGTCGCCACGGCGAAGGCCGCCAGGATCAGCGCGACGAGCCGGGTGCGGTAGCCGGCGATCAGCAGCAGGCCGCCGACGATCTCCACCAGCGTGGCCGCCGCGTAGGAGACCGGCGGCAGCGGCAGGCCGGCGGCCTCGATCGTGGCCAGCGTCGCGCCGGGCGCGGCGAGCTTGCCGGCCCCACTCACCAGGAAGATCGCGCTCAGTAGAACGCGGCCGGCCGTCGCGGACAGGCCGGCGACGCGCGTGCCGGCGGCAGTGGAGGCAGGCGGGTTCGGGGAGATCATGATGATGTTCCATCCTGTACGCGGGTCGAAAGCGAAATTCACGCCGCGCTCCGGAGCGCGGCGGTCTGGAGCCAGCCGGCCGCGACGCTGACCTCGGCCTGCGACAGGCCGTGCCCGGCGGGCAGGATCCGGTGCTCGACGGTCGCGCCGGACGCGGTGAGCTGTGCAGCGAGGCGCCGGGCGTTCTCCACCGGCACGATGGGGTCCATCGCCCCGGAGAGGATCAGGACAGGCCGGCCGGCGAGATCCGCTGCGGGCGGCTCGGCGAACGGCACCATCGGGCGGATCAGCACAGCCCCCGCCAGGGTCTCCGGCCAGAGCAGCAGCGAGGCGGCGATGTTGGCGCCGTTCGAGAAGCCCAGTGCCAGGGGTGCTCCGAGGCCGTAACGCTCCCGGGCCGCTGCCACGAAGGCGGCGAGGTCGCCGGTGCGGCGGCGCAGGTCCGCCTCGTCGAACACGCCTTCGGCCACGCGCCGGAAGAAGCGCGGCATGCCGTTCTCGGTCACCGGCCCGCGCGGGGCGAGCAGTGCGGCGCCCGGCGCGACCATGCGGCCGAGCGGCAGAAGATCGGTCTCGTTGCCGCCCGTCCCGTGCAGGAGCAGCAGCGGCCTGGCGGCATCCGCGCCGGGCTCGAAGCGATGGATGAACTCGACGGTGTCCTGGGTCATGGCATCCTCCTGGCGGTACATCGCGGGCCCGCCCCGCTTCGCGCGGGGCGGGCCCGACGGTCAGGCGACCTTCGGCAGCACGGCCTCGATCTCGGCCCGGTGCGGCTCGAGGCCGGCGGGCAGCTTCAGGGCGCTGCCGAGGGCCTCCACCGGCTCGTCGACCGCGAAGCCGGGCGCGTCGGTGGCGATCTCGAACAGCACGCCGCCGGGCTCGCGGAAGTAGATCGACCGGAAGTACTGCCGGTCGCGCTGCTCGGTGACGTGGAGGCCGCGGGCGGTGAGCCTCTCACCCATCGCGGCCTGCGCGGCGTCGTCCGCCGCCCGGAACGCGATGTGGTGGACCGAGCCGGCGCCCGGCCGGCCACGGAGGAAGCCGCCCACCGCCCGCAGGGTCACGAGCCCTCCGATCGCGGCGCTGCCCGCGAAGCGGATCAGGTTGCCCTCGCGGGCGACCTCCCCGAGACCCAGCACCTCCGTGAGGATCGCGGCCGTGGGCTCGGCCTTGTCCAGGAGGAGCGTCACCCCGTGCAGCCCACGGACGGCGTGCTCGGCGGGAACCTCGCTGGAGGCCCATCCCTCCGCGTCCCCGCCCTCCGCGCCCATGTCCACCCCGACCAGGGCGAGCATCATGCCGTCCGGATCGCGGAAGCGCAGGGTCGGCTCGCCGAAGACTTGGACGAGCGGCTCGTGGGCGACGCCCTTCTCGATCAGGCGGTGGGTCCACCAGCCGATGGAGGCGCGGGGTACCCGGAAGGCGGTCTCCTGCGTCTCTCCCACCCCGATGCGGCCCGGGGCCGCGTGCTCGATGGGGAAGAAGGTGAGGATCGTGCCGGGCCGTCCGGCGGCGTCGCCGTAATACAGATGGTAGGTGCCCGGATCGTCGAAGTTGACGGTCTTCTTCACCAGCCGCAGCCCGAGGATCCGGGTGTGGAAATCGAGGTTGCGCAGGGCCGGGCCGGAGAAGGCCGTGACGTGGTGGAGGCCGGTCTGAACCATGGCGATGTCTCCCGGGAGGCCGCCGCAAGAGGCGCGGCGCGTTGCCGATGACGGGAATGTGCCCCTTGCCGCCGATCCATAAAATAGAAACAATGGAAATCCATCGTTTCTGGAATTGACCCATGCGGCTGCCCGATTTCGAGGCCTGGGCTGTCTTCGCCAAGGTGGTGGAGACCGGCTCCTTCGGGCGTGCCGCCGCGGAGTTCGCGCTATCGAAGGGGACCGTCTCGAAGGCGGTGGCGCGGCTGGAGGCTCGGATCGGCGCCCGGCTGTTCAACCGCACGTCGCGTAAGCTCGCCCTCACCGAGGCGGGGCAGGCCGCGAAGGACGGTGCCGCGCGCATCCTGGCGGAGGGTGAGGCGGCCGAGGCGCTCGCGATGGCGGGCTCAGCCGAACCGCGCGGACTGGTGCGGCTGGCCGTCCCGATGACCTTCGGCGTGATGCACGTGGCGCCGCTGCTGCCGGATTTCCTGGCCCGGCACCCCTCCGTCGCGGTGGACCTGCACCTCTCCGACGCGGTGGTCGACCTCGTCGGCGGCGGCTTCGACATCGGGCTGCGCATCGCCGCCCTGCCGGATTCGTCCCTGCGGGCGCGCCGCCTCTGCGCGATCCGCCGCTCCCTGGTGGCAACCCCGGATTACCTCGACCGGCACGGCCGCCCGACGCATCCGGACGATCTCGCCCGCCACACCTGCCTCGGCTACGCCTACCTGCCGAGTCCCGACCGCTGGCGCTTCATCGACGCCGCCGGCGTCGAAGCAGTGGTCCAACCCGCGGGCCAGCTCCGGGCGAACAACGCCGAAGCGCTGGCACCCGCGCTCCGGGCGGGCCTCGGACTGGCGCTGCAGCCCGATTTCATGATCTGGGACGATCTGGAAACCGGCCGGCTGGAACGGGCCCTGCCCGGCTGGTCGCCGCCCCCGATCGCGCTGCATCTGGTAACCCCGCACGGCGATCCCCGACCCGCGCGCGTGACGGCGCTCATCGGTTATCTCGGCCAGGCGCTCGCGCGGGCGCCGTGGGCCGGGCCGAACCATCCCGCGGAGCGGTCCGACGCGCTTGCCGCACACGGAACCGGACGCGGATCAGTTGACCCAGCCGGATCCGCGCCCACGCTATGACGGGGTCTCGTCCGGTTGGACGCCCGAGGCAGTCGGGGCCTGCGTCATCGCGCGTGTCTTGCAGGCGAGACCGGCAGCGGGACGGCCCGGGCCTGGAACTTGCGAGGGCTCGGTCCCTGACGTGCTCGCCCGGCTAAACCTGAAGTTTCAAAAAGTCGTATCCGTGCCGGATCTACAAGACTTTCATGCAGCTTCACGTTATGTCTAGATGCATACGGTGACGTTGAGGCCCCGATGGACATAGCGGTCCCCACCAGACCGGAGCCAGACCGGCTGCGGCACAAGACGATGGCTGCCGCGGTCGCGGATTCGCTGCGCCAGAGAATCCTGAACGGGGAGCTGCCACCGGGCGTTCAGCTCCGCCAGGACGCCCTGGCCGAGCAGTTCGGCATCAGCCGGATCCCGGTCCGGGAAGCCCTCCTGCAGCTCGAAGCGAACAACCTCGTGAAGATCATGCCGCATCGCGGCGCGGTGGTGACGGGCGTGTCGCTGGAAGAGCTGGAGGATATCTTCCAGCTCCGCGGGCAGCTCGAACCGCAATTGCTGGTCGTCTCGGCGATGCACCTGACGCCCGCCGACATCCAGGCGCTCCGCGCCGTGGCCAGTGCCTACAGCGATACGCTGGCCGGGGGCGAGGTCCTCCGCTGGGGCGAGCTGAACCGGCGCTTCCACCTCGACCTGCTTCGCCACGCGCAGCGCCCGCGCTCGCTGAGCATCCTGTCCGGGCTCCTTCAGGACTGCGACCGGCCGACCCGGCTCCAGCTCTCGACGGTCGGCGACATGGCGCGAGCCGAGCAGGAGCACGGGCGGATCCTCGACCTGTGCGAGGCGCGGAGGATCGACGAGGCGGCCGCGGCCCTGCGCGCCCATGTCGAGCATGTCGGCGCCGCCCTCGTCGCGATCTACCGGCGCGTGCTCGCGGACGCCTGACGGGGGCGGTCCGCCCCGAGGGGGCGCGACCCGCTTCGGCGACGCGGCCGTCACCGCGTCCGAGGGAGGACGGCCGGCCGCGTGCGCGGGTCGGGCCGCCGTCCTCAATCCGTCGGCTTGATGTCCGACTTCGCCGCTCGGCCGCCGATGCGCCCCGGCAGGCGGACGAGACGGTCCTTCACCTCCAGCACCTTCTGGACCTTGGAACCGAGGGTGAGAAGCTGGACGAGGCGCTCCGTCTCGAGGCGGCGCACGTCCGCGTACCAGCCGGCGAAGAGCTCGAACAGGTCGTGCATCTCGCCGAGGCGGGCCTGAGCGTGGCGCTCCCCCTCCGTGCCGGCCTCCTGCATCAGGAGTTCGCGCAGCAGGGTCAGGGTCGGGTCGATCTCCCGCTTCTTGCGTTCCTCGACCAGCGTGCGGACGATCTGCCAGATATCCTCCGGCGTCGCGAAATAGTCCCGCCTGTCCCCCGGCACGTGCTGGAGGCGCACGAGGTTCCAGGCCTGCAGCTCCTTGAGGCCCATGCTGACGTTGGAGCGCGAGACGCCGAGGCGCTCGACGATCTCGTCGGCGTTGAGCGGCCGCTCGGCGACGAACAGCAGGGCGTAGATCTGCCCGACGGTCCGGTTGATGCCCCAGCGCGAGCCCATCTCGCCGAAGTGCAGCACGAAGGTCTGGACGAGGGGAGGCAGATGCACGGTGACGGTCCGACGCGGGGGTCCGGGTTCGGTGCCGGCTTATCAGCTCTTGAGCCAGAACCGGAGGAGCGTCGCGACGCATCCGAGGCCGACGATGCTGGACGCCCAGATCGCCGCGAACCACGCGAGACGCTTCCAGAGGGGGAGAGCCGTGGCGTCCGTCATCAGTGGTACCCGTGCGCGTCGACCTTCCCGCGAAACACCCAGTAGGAATACGCGGTGTAGATCAGGATGATCGGGATCAGGACCGAGGCGCCTACCAGCAGGAACACTTGGCTCGCCTCGGGGGCGGCCGCCTGCCAGATCGTGATCCGGCCCGGCACCACGTCGGGGAAGATGCTGATGCCCAGTCCCAGGAAGGTCAGGGCGAACAGGCCCAGCGCGATCAGGAAGGGCGCCCGCTCGGCACCGCCCCGCAGGGTGCGCCACAGGGCGTAGGCCGCGAGCGCCACCAGCAGCGGCACCTGCGCGGTGATCAGCACGTTCGGCATCGCCAGCCAGCGCTCGTAGTAGCGGCCCTGGAGGAAGGGCGTCACCGCGCTGACGAGGGCGATGGCCGCGACCGTCGCCACGGTGAGGCGCAGGGCGTAGCGCCGGGCCTGCATCTGGAGCAGGCCCTCGGTGCGCATCACCAGCCAAGTCGCGCCGAGGAGCGCGTAGCCGACGACCAGGCTCGCGCCGACGAGGAGGCTGAAGGGCGTGAGCCAGTCCCACCAGCCGCCGGCATAGGCGCGCCCGTTGACCGCGATGCCCTGCAGGAGCGCGCCCAGCGTGATCCCCTGGGCTAGGGCCGCCACCAGCGAGCCGCCCGCGAAGGCCAAGTCCCAGGCGGCGCGGTGGCGGGGATCGCGCCAGCGGAACTCGAAGGCGACGCCGCGGAAGATCAGCCCGAGCAGCATCGCGATGATGGGCGCGTAGAGCGCCGGCAGGATCACCGCGTAGGCCAGGGGGAAGACCGCGAACAGGCCGCCGCCGCCCAGCACCAGCCAGGTCTCGTTGCCGTCCCAGACCGGGGCGACCGAGTTCATGGCGGTGTCGCGCTCCGCGCCGGGCCTCAGGACGGGGAACAGGAGTCCGATGCCGAGATCGAAGCCGTCCATGACGATGTAGGCGAAGACCGCGAAGGCGATGACGAGCGCCCACACCACCGTGAGGTCGAAACTGTAGGCCATGGCTTCCTCACTCGGCCGGCTGGAGGTGGCGGTCGGGATCGATCGCCGGGGCGGGCGTGATGCCCGCCGTCCGGATCGGCGCGCCGGGCTCGATCCCGCTCTCGCCGGCCTGCGGGGGCTTGCCCATCAGGCGCAGGATGTAGCCGGTGCCCATGGCGAAGACCGCGAAGTAGATCACCACGAAGGCGGTGAGCGAGGCCGCCACCGCCGGCGCCTGGAGCGGCGAGGCGGACTGCGCCGTGCGCAGCAGGCCGTAGACCGTGTAGGGCTGGCGCCCGACCTCGGTGGTGATCCAGCCGGCCAGCACCGCCACGAAGCCGGCCGGGCCCATCGCCACCGCGAAGCGGTGCAGCGGGCGCCACGCGTAGAGCGCCCCGCGCCAGCGGGCCACGAGGCTCACGCCGCCCAGGAGCAGCATCAGCATCCCGAGGCCGACCATGATGCGGAACGACCAGAACACGATCGGCACCGGCGGCCATTCCGACCGCGGCAGGCTGTCGAGTCCCTTCAGCGGGGCGTCCAGGGCGTGCTGCAGCACCAGCGAGGACAGCTTCGGGATCTCGACCGCGTAGCGCACGGTGCCGGCCTCCTGATCGGGCAGGCCGAACAGCACCAGCGGCGCGCCGTCCGGGTGGCTCTGGAAGTGGCCCTCCATGGCCATGACCTTGGCGGGCTGGTGCTCCAGGGTGTTGAGGCCGTGCGCGTCGCCGGCGAGGATCTGGACGGGCGCAACCAGGGCGGCCATCCACATCGCCATCGAGAACATCGTCCGGGCGGCCGGGTTGGCCCGGTCGCGCAGCAGGTGCCACGCGCCGACCGCACCCACCACCAGGGCCGTCGTGAGGTAGGCGGCCAGCACCATGTGGACGAGGCGGAACGGGAAGGACGGGTTGAACACGATCGCCCACCAGTCCAGCGGCACGAACTGGCCCTCGGCGTTCGTGCCGTAGCCCGCCGGCGTCTGCATCCAGGAATTCACCGCCAGGATCCAGAACGCCGAGAAGAAGGTCCCGAACGCCACCATCAGCGTCGCCGCGAAATGCAGCCGCGGCCCGACCTTGCGCATCCCGAACAGCATCACCCCGAGGAAGCCCGCCTCCAGGAAGAAGGCCGAGAGCACCTCGTAGGCCATCATCGGGCCCAGCACCGGGCCGGTCTTGTCGGAGAAGACCGACCAGTTCGTGCCGAACTGGTAGGACATCACCAGCCCCGACACGACGCCCATGGCGAAGGCGATCGCGAAGATCTTAATCCAGTACTTGAACAGGTCCATGAAGACCTGGCGCCCCGTGGCGAGCCACAGGCCCTCCAGGACGGCGAGGAAGCTCGCCAGCCCGATCGAGAAGGCCGGGAACACGATGTGGAACGCCACCGTGAACCCGAATTGCACGCGGGCGAGGATCAGCGGATCGAGATTGGCGAGCACGACGGACCTCCGGCCCAGCGGTTGCGACTCGCGTTATAGCAATTTCAGAAATTTCTGAAAAGTCGATAATTCTGGTCCATCGGCGGCGAGCGTCGCACCCGCGAGGATCCTCGGGCCTGGACGCGCGGAGCCGAACGCGGCAGGGTCGGGGCCATTCCAACGAGCCGAGACCCGGCAGGCACGGTGCCCCTCCGGGCAACAGCGCCGCGAGGCGCGCCCATCGGCCGTGCCAGCACACCACGAGAACCGCCCGCATCCCATGGCCCAAACCTCAAGCCCCGCCGCCGTCGACCTCGCGGCCGCCCTGTCGGCCCGGATCCGGGGTGTCGGCACGAGCCAGATCGGCCTCGTGGCGGACCGCGGGCGCGACGACCCGGAGGTCGTGAAGCTGTGGATCGGCGAGGGTGACCTGCCGACCCCGCCCTTCATCGTCGAGGCGGCGCACCGCGCCATGCTGGACGGGCATACGCGCTACACGACCTCGCTCGGTCTTCCGGCCCTGCGGGAGGCGCTCGGCGCCTATCATGCGCGGCACTGGGGCGTGGACATCCCGCCCGACCGGTTCGCCGTGACGGCGGGGGGGATGAACGCCATCATGCAGGCCGCGCAGGTTCTGCTGGAACCGGGCGACGAGATCATCATCCCCTCCCCCGCCTGGCCGAACCTGCGCGAGGCGGTGCGCATCGCCGGCGGCGTGCCCGTCGCGGTCCCCTATCGCAGGCTGCCGGACGGGCGCTTCGCCCTGCCGCTCGCCGACATCGCGGCGGCGATCACAGCGCGCACCCGCGTGATCATGGTGAACTCGCCCTCCAATCCGACCGGCTGGACGATGCCGCTCGCGGAGATGACGGCCCTGCGCGACCTCGCCCGCGACCGCGGCCTCTGGATCCTGTCGGACGAGGTCTACGCGCACTTCACCTACGGCAATCGGATCGCCCCGTCCTTCCTGCAGATCTGCACCGAGGACGACCGGCTGATCGTGACCAACACCTTCTCGAAGAACTGGGCCATGACCGGCTGGCGCGCCGGCTGGGTGATCTATCCCCGCGGCCTCGCACCCACGTTCGCGAAGCTCGGGCAGTACAGCACCACCTCGATCTCGACCTTCGTCCAGCACGCCTGCATCGCGGCCCTCGCGGAGGGCGACGGCTTCATCCGCACCATGGTGGACCGCTGCGCCGAGGCCCGCACGATCCTGGTGGACGGGCTGTCGGGCCTGCCGGGCGTCACCGCCGCGCCGCCGGACGGGGCGTTCTACCTCATGGCCCGGATGGGCGGCGACGAGCCCAGCCTCGACCTGGCGCTTCGGCTGCTGCGGGAGGCGAAGGTCGGGGTGGCGCCCGGCACCGCGTTCGGACCGGAGGGCGAGGGTCTGGTGCGGATCTGCTTCGCCATCAGCCCGGCGCTGGCGCGGGAGGCGGTGGAGCGCCTCTCGGCCGTCCTGCGCCGCGCGGGCTGAAACCGCCTCACCGTCCCCAGCGCAGCACCAGCGCGTCGTTCCGGCGGGCCAGCTCGATCAGGCCCGAGCGGGTCGCCGGGTGCAGCGGCTGGATCGGCAGCCGCGCGGTCTCGTGGGCGATCACGCCGCCCTCCCGCATCAGGGCCTTGCAGGCGAGCAGCCCGCATTGCCGGTTCTCGTAGTTGATCAGCGGCAGCCAGCGCGCGTAGGCGTCCATCGCGGCGTCCCGCCGGCCCGCCGCGTAGGCATCGGTGATCTGCCGGATCCCGTCCGGGTAGGCGCCGCCGGTCATCGCCCCCGTGGCGCCGGCATCGAGGTCGGCCATCAGGGTGATCGCCTCCTCGCCGTCCCACGGACCCACCACGGCGTCGCCGCCCAGCGCGATCAGCTCGCGGAGCTTGCCCGCCGCGCCCGCGGTCTCGATCTTGAAGTAGGCGACGTGCTCGATCTCGCGGGCCATGCGGGCGAGGAAGGCCGCCGAGAGCGGCGTTCCCGCCACGGGCGCGTCCTGGATCATGATCGGGATCGCGATCGCGTCGGAGACGCCGCGGAAGAAGTCGTAGATACCGAGATCCGGCACGCGGATCGTGGCGCCGTGATAGGGCGGCATCACCATCACCATGGCCGCTCCGGCCGCTTGCGCCCGGCGCGAGCGCTCGGCGCAGACCTGCGTGGCGAAGTGCGTCGTCGTGACGATCACCGGCACCCGGCCCGCCACGTGGTCGAGCACCGCGTGCATCACGGTCTCGCGCTCGTCGTCGGTGAGGACGAACTGCTCCGAGAAATTGGCGAGGATGCACAGGCCCTGGCTGCCCGCGTCGATCATGAAGTCGATCGCCCGGCGCTGCCCGTCGAGGTCGAGGGCGCCGGAGGCATCGAACACCGTGGGGGCGACTGGGAAGACGCCGCGATAGGCTTGGGCGGGTGAGGTCATGGGCAGTCCTTCTGCCGCGATCGTGCATCTCCGCGGACGATTCGCAACCGCGGCCGTGACGTGCCCGAGTCTGAGCACGCGACGGACCTGCGCCGAACGGTGCGGACCCGATCATCGCGCCTCCTGGCGCGTCCGACCAGTGCCCGTGCGCCCCCTCCCCGCGCCTGCTGCTGCGCGACGCGCCGACCTCGGACCTCGATCCGGACCTGGCCGCCGAATCCTGGACGTGCGCGCCGCTTCCCGAGCCGGCTCCGAGATCGGCCGCCGCGCAGGGGCCAACCCCTTCGACAGGGCGGCGCGGTTCAGCGCGACAGGCAACGCAGGCTGAGAAGGTCTTCGAGGGTCAGGGCCGAGCCGAAGAGGAGCGGTCGCCACGCCGGGAGGGTTGCGAGGGTCAGGCCGGCCGTGAGGATGAGCCAGGGCAGGACGGACCGGCGATCCGGGCCGGCCCTCAAACCGAGGCCCGCGCCATCGCCGCCTCCTCCGCCCGGCCGACCTGCACGAGGCCCAGCCCCGCCGCCAGCATGGCGCCGCCCCAGAGCAGGAAGCCGATGTCCCAGTAGATCCACTGCGTCCGCGGCAACGACTCGTTGACGTGGTGCACGCCGAGAATCTCGTGGTCGATCACGCCCTCGACGAGGTTGAACAGGCCCCAGCCGATCAGCAGCGACCCGATCAGCAGCTTGTTGGACCAGTAGAGATGTGCGCGGTGTGCGGTTCGCCAGAGGAGGAACAGTCCCAGCACGACGAAGACGTAGGTCGCGCTGTGGAAGATGCCGTCCCAGCGGGTGTTCAGCTCGAGGTTCGCGATCGTGTCGATCGGGTACCAGCTGCTCAGCATGTGGTGCCATTGCAGCACCTGATGGAGCACGATCCCGTCGAAGAAGCCGCCCAGCCCGAGTCCGAACAGGATGCCGGCGCTCAAGGGAAAGACGCGCTCTCGGGCTTCGGCCGCTTCCATGCGCAAATCCGGCTCCGGACGATCAGGATGACGGAGGTCGAGGGTTTCATTCCCGGGATCGCGCGGCAATCCAGGGCGGCGCGGGACCGATCAGCAGGGCGGGGCGGAATTACCCCACCGCGCTCGGACCGCTCCTCGACTGCCTTTCGGACTGTGCTGGGGCCCCGAGGCGGAAACCCGCCCGGGACCCCGATGGATCCCTAACCCCTTCGCGGTGCCTCGCCCGGGACAGAGACCATCCGGTGATAGACCGCGAGGCCCGCCAGGAAGACCGCGAGGCCGAGCCCCGTGGCGTAGGGGGCGAAATCCTTGCCCACGATGGCCAGCGCCGCGCTGTGGCCGGCCAGGAGATCGGTCCCGGCGAGCAACACGCCGACGCAACTCTCACCGACGAGGAAGCCCGAGGCCAGCAGCACGCCGCGGCGCCGCGCCGCCCCCAGAGCCTTGTCGGCGGCCCGCGCGTCACCCTTGCCACCGACCCGGGCGCGCAGCCGGCGCTCGGCGACCCAGGCGAGGATGCCGCCGATGGCGATCGTCACCTCCACCGACAGCGGCAGGTACATGCCGATGCCGACCGTCAGCGCCGGGAAGGTGAGGTTGCGCCGCTTCAGCCATGTTTCCGCGGCCACCAGGATCACGCCGAGTCCCGCACCGATCAGCACCATGTTCCACGGCAGTTCGCTGTGCGTGATGCCGTTGGCGATCTGGGTCATCAGGGCCGCCTGGGGCGCCGCCATGGCGCTTCCCGCATCCTGCCCGTCGCGTGCGGGCGCGCCGACGAAGCCGTAGGCCTCGTAGAGCAGCGACAGGAGCGGGGCGATCACCACGGCGCCCACCCCGACGCCGATGATGAGCGCGACCTGCTGGTGCCAGGGCGTGGCGCCGAGGACCTGGCCGGTCTTCAGGTCCTGCAGGTTGTCGTTCGCGATGGAGGAGGTCGTGATGACCACGGCGGTCAGCAGCAGCGCCATGCCGGTGACGAACCGGTCGCCTTCCGGTCCGGCGGAATGCCCGAGGATGAAGGGCAGGAGCAGCGCGGTCGCCATCGTGGTCAGGATCCCGATTCCCGAGATCGGGCTCGACGACGACCCGAGCAGGCCCGCGAGGTAGCCGCAGGCGGCCGCCATCAGGAAGCCGAACAGGATCGTGAACAGGGTCGCGGCGATGGCCAGCACCACCGTCAGGCCGCCGAGATCGGCTGGCTTGGCAAAATACCCGAACAGGATCGCCAGCGGCGCGCACAGGGCCAGCGTCGCGGCGGCGACCCAGGTGATCGGCAGGTCGCGCTCCTCGCGGGGATGATCCTTGCCGAGGCCGCCGCTTCCGGACAACGCCGAGCGGATGCTTTTCAGGATCGGGCGCGCCAGCGATCCCACCGTCCAGAGACCGCCCACCGCGATGATGCCGGCCCCCATGAGGCGCACCTGCCCGGACCAGATCGCCTCCGCAGCCTCACCGGCGGACTTGGCGGAATCGGGCGACAGGGCCGTCAGCACCGGCACGGCGATCCCCCAGGCGATCAGGACCCCGGTCAGCAGCGCGAGGCAGGCGCCGATGCCGACGAGGTAGCCGACGCCGACCAGCGCCAGCGAGAAGCCCGTCCCGGTGCGGAACACGGCGCCGCCGAGGCTGATCGCACCGTTCAGGCCGTCGCCCAGGATCCGCAGCCCGCTGGTGGCGAGGCCGATCGTCCCCGCCGCCGCTGCGGCGGCGAGCAGGTCGCGCAGGCCGTGGCTCCCCTCCTCTTCCTGGCCGGTCTTGAGCACCTCGGCGGCGGCCACACCCTCCGGATAGGGAAGATCGCTGCCGGAGACGAGGGCCCGACGGAGGGGGATCGAGAAGGCGACGCCGAGCAGGCCGCCCAGCATGCAGACGGCCGTGGTCTGCCAGAAGGGGAAGCCCTGCCAGTGCCCGATCAGGACGAGGCCGGGCAGGGCGAGAATGACATTGCAGAGCGTTCCCGCCGCCGAGGCCTGCGTCTGCACGATGTTGTTCTCGAGGAGGCCGGCGCCGCCCATCAGCCGGAACGCGCCCATCGAGATCATCGCGGCCGGGATCGACGACGAGAACGTCATCCCGGTCTTCAGCCCCATGTAGAGGTTGGCGGCCATGAAGATGACGGTGATGCCCGCCCCGAGCACGATGCCGCGCAGTGTCAGTTCGGCCGGACGGTCCTGGCCCGTCGGCTTGGTCGTCGGGCTTCGCGCGTCCATCGCTCACTCGGGTTGCCGTACGCAAACCGCCCGGAGGCCGAAACCTTTCCCGCGACCCGACGACGTGTCCGGCCGGAGGGCCTGAGTCGATCTGTCCCTGGGTCATGCCGCCGATGTGATGCAGTCACCGGCCGACCCGGCGGGTTCCCCGCAGACCGCCCGCGCCGGGTTCAGCCTGCGCGCCCGTCACGTCACGCGCCGGGATCCCTCACCGTGTCCAAGTGGTACCTCTACGGCTTCGCCCTGCTGGCCGGCGTCGCCAACGCCATCGAACCCGGCCAGAACGCGACCCTGGCCAAGGTCACCGGCCAGCCGATGCTGGCGGGGGTGTTCTGCTTCGCGGTGGCGATCCTCTGCTTCCTGGGCGTCATGGCGGTGGTCCGGTGGCGCGACCGGCCGTCCACCGGCGAGGCGACTCCCGTCCCGCGGTGGGCGTGGCCCGGCGGCATCCTCGGCGCGGCGGTCGTCCTGGCACAGCTCTACGTCTCCGAGCAGGTCGGGGCGGCGCCGTTCCTGGGCTGCGTCATCACGGCGGGCGTGATCGGCTCGATCGCCCTCGATCATTACGGTCTCGTCGGCTTCGCACGCCACAGCGCGAGCCGCTGGCGCGTCCTCGGCGGCATCCTGATGATCGCGGGCGTCGCCCTGGTGGCGGGCTTCTGACGGGTCCGGCCGCCGATCCCAACCCCCACCCGACAGGATGCGATCATGCTCTTCCTCTACGGCATCGCCTTGCTGGCGGGGCTCGCCAGCGCGGTCGAACCGGGCCAGAATGCGGCCCTCGCCAAATCCCTCGCGCGGCCCCTGCTGGCGGGCGTGGTGAGCCTCGCCGTCAGCATCGGCGCGTTCGTGGTGATCATGCTCGTAACGGGACGGTACGGGCTGCCGGGGATGGACCGCCTCGCGCAGGTCCCCTGGTGGGCCTGGCTCGGCGGCCTGATGAGCGCGGTTCTCGCGGCGGCGCAGCTCTACCTCTCGAAGGAGATCGGGGCCGCCACCTTCCTCGGCCTGATCGTCACGGCCGGCGTGGTCACCTCGATCCTGCTCGACCATTTCGGCCTCGTCGGCTTCAAGGTCCACCCGGCCGGCCTGTGGCGCCTCCTCGGCGGCGCCCTGATGATCGGCGGCGTCGGCCTCGTCGCCCGGTTCTGAGACCCTGCAGGGCGACGACGGCGGCGCCGTACCGTCGGGTTCAGATGGTCCAGCCGCCGTCGATGGTGACGGCCTGACCGGTGGTGTAGGTCGCCCCCGCCAGGTAGACGGCGAGGTCGGCGATCTCTTCCGGCGTTCCGAGCCGCCCGATCGGCTGCCGCGCGATGAAGGCCGCGCGGGTCTGCTCGTAGTCGCCCTGCGCGCGGATGCGCTCCTGCAGCGACGGGCTCTCCACGGTTCCAGGGCAGATCGCGTTGCAGCGGATGTTGTGGGCGACGTAATCGGCCGCCACCGCCTTGGTGAGCCCGATCACGGCCGCCTTGGTGAGCCCGTACGCGAAGCGGTTCGGCACGCCCTTCACCGAGGAGGCGACCGAGGCCATGTTGATGATGGCGCCGTCCCGCCGCTCGATCATGCCGGGCAGCACCGCGCGGATCGTGCGGATCATCGCCTTGACGTTGAGGTCGATGGCGACGTCGAGGTCGGCATCGGGCATCTCCAGGATGGTCCCGCCATGGACCACGCCGGCGCAGTTGAACAGCACGTCCACCGGACCGATCCGGTTCACGCACGTGGTGACGGCGCCGGCATCCAGAACGTCGAGGATCGCGGTTTGGAGGTTGTCGGCGCGCAGGTCGCCCAGCGCCGCCGCGTTGACGTCGGTGGCGTGAACCCGGGCACCGGCCCGCGCGAAGGCGAGCGCGCTGGCACGCCCAATTCCCTGCGCGGCCGCCGTGATCAGGACCGTTTTCCCGGCGAGATCTGTCATCGTGTGCTCCCTGCAGGCTGCGTGACGGCGAAGACAATCGCCTCAATCACCGTGATCGCAAGGCACAATCGCGAGGCACGCTCGCAAGGATCACTCGCAAGGATCACTCTGGCGCGGGTGGGTGAGCCGCCGCCACGCAGGGCGGCACCGGTCCGCCCGGTGCCGCCGCCAGGGTCGCGGCGCGGCCGGGACAGCGCCGGCGCGACCGGCGCCGTCGGGGCGCGCTCAGCGCCGTCCGGTGACGGTCTCGGCCAGGGACTTGGCGCCGTCCTTGACGTCGCCGACCGTCTTCTGCGCCTCGCCCTTCAGCTCCTGCGCCTGGCCCTCGGCCACCAGCCGGTCGTTGCCGGTCACCCGGCCGGCCGCCTGCTTGACGTTGCCGACCGCCTCGTTGGCCAGGCCCTTGAGCTTGTCCGTCGTGCTGCTCATCGTGTGCTCCTGCTGCGCGGGTGGGGGGCCGGTCTCCCGGCCGGGGATGGCCCCCGCCGGCGGCGGGGACCGAGGATGGCGCCGAGGATGGCGCCGAGGACGGCGGCGTCAGGCGCGGCGGGTCTCGTAGGCGCCCAGCAGCGTCACCGGCTTCGGCGCGCCCAGGCGCCCGCCCAGGAACGCGGCCAGCCCGCCCAAGAGCAGAGCCAGCGCGGCGTAGAACGCGCCCTGCGTGGCCGCCGACTTCGCAGTCACGGCCGCGGCCTCGGCCTTCTGCTTGGCGGTGGCCACCGCCTGCTCGTACTGCTTCTGGTAGTCGTCGATCTGCGCCTTGGCCTGGTCGGGCGAGGTGCCCTGGGCCCGGGCCAGCGCGTCGGCGGCGCGGCTCTTGGCCTGCTCCTTCTGGGCCGCGTCGCCGGTCAGCACCGCCCGCACCGCCGCCACCGCCGCGTCCCGGGCCGCCTGCGGATCCTGGCCGGCGGACTGCTCGCGCACCCGCTGCTCGATGCCGTCCAGCGGGTTCGAGATCTTCGACAGCGACGGCGCCGCCGCCTGGGCGGCGGTCTGCACGGTGCCGCCGACCAGGCTGCCCGCCCCGCCCAGCGCCCCCGAGACCGTGCTCAGCGTGCCGCCGACGAGGCCGCCGGCCGCCGAGGTGAGCAGGTAGAGCACCACCAGCGTGGTCACCGCCCACGACACCAGCCCGTGCAGGGCGGCGGCTCCGGGCAGCGGCTTGCCCGACAGCCGGCCGGCGATGACGCCGCCGGCCAGCGAGGCGACGATGCCCGAGGCCACGAACCAGAGGCCCGCGCCCATCGAGGCCGTGGCCGCGGACGGGGTGTCGGCCGCCGTGGTGCCGACCGAGGCCAGGCCGACCCCGACGCCCACGAGGTTGACGATCACCTGCGTCACCAGGGCGGTGACCGCGCCGGCGAAGATGGCGCCCCACGAGACCTCGTTGAGCAGCATCGCGCGCGTGTCGGCCTGGGCCGCGCCCGTGGCGAGGGGGGATGTGGTCGTCTGGATGGTCACGCTGTCACTCCGGTTGGCGGGTCGTTCGTAGGGTTGTTCATGGGCCCGGTCGGGGCCGGCCGGCTCAGTCGCGGCTGGCGCTGACGAGGAGGCCGAGGCCGAAGCCGACGGCGCCGGCGACGAGCAGGGAGGCCAGCGGGTACGCGGCGACCTGATCGCCGACCTCGTGGGAGCCGCGGCGCAGGGCGTGGCGGCTGCGGGCGTAGGCGTCCTCGGCGAAGTCGGAGGCGGACTCGTACCCGTCGTGCGCGGCCCGGCGGGCGCGCTGCTCGACGTCGTCGGACCCGACGAGGCCGCCGACCGTGTCGCGGATCCGGCCGCCGAGGTCGCGCGCGGTGTCGGCGACGTGCTCGGCGGCGTCGCGGGCCGTGTCCTTGGCCTGGCCGTAGAGGTTCTCGGCCTGCCCGGCCGCCTCCCGGGCGCGGCCCTCGACCGAGTCCCGCCGCGAGCCGGTCAGGTCGCCGACCGCGCCCTGCAGCTTGCCGCCCAGCGCCTGCGCGGCGCCCGTGATCCGATCCGTGTCGACCATGTCGTTCTCCTCGTGTCGTGAAGGGCGGGAGCGCGCCTCGTCCTTGAGGCACCCCGCGGAATGTCGTCAGTCCCGGTCCGAGCCGGCGGGCTTGGTTCCGGTGCCCCGGGCGGCGCGGGCCTGACGTTTCTGCCGCCGCCCCTCGGCCTCGATCCGGACGTCGCCGGTGAGCTTGCCGAGTGCTTCCTTGATCGAGCCCTTGCGATGATCGGTGGGGGGCGCGGTGCTGTCTTCGGTCATGGGTGCTCCGTCGTGTTCGAGAAAACCCGGGACCGATTTCGAGATGATGCGGCAGGCTCCGGGATCAATGAGATAAATATACCGGTATCATGATCAATTTTTTCCTGATGATTGCAGCGGAAAACCGTTTTCTCGCCCCCAGACGATTGCCTCGCTGCGCTTGTGGACGCCGAGTTTGCGGTGGAGGGCGGCGCCGTGATTGCGGACCGTGTTGCGCGACAATCCGAGCTTGCGGGCGATGGCGTCGTCGTCGAGCCCCGAGCAGATGAGGGTCAGGATCTGCCGTTCGCGAACCGTCAGGTTGAGGGCGCAGGCATCCGGTCGTCCCGCCTCCGGCCGGCGCAGGTTGGCGAGCTTCTCGATCAGGCCGCGGCTGAACCAGGACGTGTCGGCCATCACGGCCTCGAGGGCGTCGAACAGCTCGCGCTCGGTGTGCTTGCGGTCGGTGATGTCCTGCATCACCAGCAGCACGAACGGATCGTCCTCGATCTCGATGCGCTCGGCCGAGACCAGGCAATCGAGGCTCGCCCCGTCCTCGTGCCGCAGGCACACCTCGGCGCCGTGCAGGTAGCCGTGCCGGTTCATGGCGGCCTCGACGTCCATGCGCTGCCGATCGTTCACCCAAAGCCCGGCCTCGGCCAGGCTGCGGCCGATGACCCGGTCCTCGCCCAGGCCGAAGACCCGGGTGAAGGCCTCGTTGATGCCCGTGACATGGAAGTCCCTGCCCCGGGCGAGCACGGTCGGGACCGGAGTCAGGCGGAACGCCTTAGCGAAGCGCGCCTCGCTCTGACGCAGCGCCGTCTCGGCCTTCCGGCGCAGTTCGAGGTCGGCGAAGGTGAACAGCATGCAGGGCTCGTCGCCCATGTCGATGGGCTGGCCGGCCACGATGACGAACCGGCTTCCGCCCTCCGGCAGGCCGAGGCACGCCTCCATCTGCGGGATCGGGCTGCCCTCCTTGAGGCGGGCGCTCCCGAGGGCGCGGTTGCGCGCCTCGGCCAGCACGTGGACCTCGTAGACGCTGAGTCCGATCACGGCATCGCGGGTGAAGCCTGTCATCTCCAGGAAGCCGGTGTTCACCTTGACGTGGCGCAGATCGGAC
>NZ_JAKSYP010000075.1:0-768 GCF_022829625.1 Methylobacterium sp. E-046
TACAAACCAGGCGGGAGTGGGTTCGGGACGACCACTGCGCTAGGCCCGGTAGCGGCCAACGGTGTCAGTGTAGCGGCGTCGAGGATGAGGCTATAGCCGTGCAAGGCGGCGAGAGCTTTGCGGTAGTCATCGCGTATCCGGCCGGTGTCTCGCTCACTGCCGGGTTTGGCCGTGGCAGTGGCGGTCTCGACCGCATCCATAAGTTTGGCTCGGGCGATCTTGATGTCTAGCGAGGGAACGACTGCTGTTCCCAGCCGACGGTCAGCTACTTCGATAGCCGAGCGGATTTTCGTCCCGTCTGGCGGAGCAAGGCCATGCCCCCGCCGGAGCTGATCCCGGATCTTGGACAGATGATCGGCGATGACCTTCATCATGGGGGAAGTCCAGCTACAGCGGCGACTAGAGGGCGCGGCCCATAGAAGGCCGGAGGCCCCCGACACAACCCGTTCGGCATACCGTCCGGCCGCATGATGCCACGGCATGGCTCAGCCCACGTGTCTACGTGGTGGAGCCCACAGCCCAGCGTCGCCGTTGCCCGCCCCTGTGACACCGGGCTGGGGGCACAACGCCTGTGAGTGGTTGTTCTCCGTACCTCACCCGATGAAAGGACCTCATGACCTCGCTCACCATCATTGCGGCCGTCGCAGCAATGATCGTCACGCCCGCCCTCGCTCAGGTGATCGAGACCCCCACCAGCACGACCGTGGTTGTCCCACGTGGCGCCCCCGGCGTCGTCACACGTCAGCCAGGTTCAACCGGGGAGGAAGG
>NZ_JAKSYP010000080.1:0-14432 GCF_022829625.1 Methylobacterium sp. E-046
GAATTTGAAGAAATTCGCTCTCACCGCTTCGTATATCAAAGGGTGCGGGATCGGAGTTCCGACCAAGGCGATGCCGATAGCCGTGACTGCGCTGCGAAGTCCGGGCAATTTGCGATCAGAAGCTGAGCATCACGGGCGTGACAGCGCTTCAGTAACCTGTCTTATGACAGAACGCCGCCGTAACATCAGTCTATCGTAGGGAACATCATCGGCTGATGCGATACGGGCGCCGACGACTGGGAGAGCTGCGCGCTTCCGCCTGCGATGCAAGGTAGAGCGCCATGAACTCAGCCCCCGACCCGCACGCCACGTCCATGCTCATCCGCAAGCTAGAGAGCATCGCCCCTTTCTCGGATGCGGAGCGTCAGGCGATCGAGAGCCTGCCGGTGCGGATCCACAACCTCGACGCCCGGCAAGACATCGTCCGCGATGGCGACCAGCCCACGCACTGCTGCCTCATCCTCGACGGCTGGGCCTGCCGGTACAAGATGCTCAGCCAGGGCAAGCGGCAGATCCTGTCGTTCCACATCGCGGGCGACATCCCGGATCTGCAGAGCCTGCACATCCACACGATGGATCACAGCCTCGCCACGCTGACCAAAGCCGTCGTGGCCTTCATCCCGCACGAGAGCCTGCGGGAGCTGACGGCGCGCCATCCGGGCCTCGCGGCCGCCTTCTGGCGCGACAGGCTGATCGACGCGGCAGTCTTCCGGGAGTGGCTGGTCAGCATGGGCCGTCGCTCGTCCTTCGAGCACGTCGCGCACCTGTTCTGCGAGCTATACCTGAAGCTGCAGGCGGTGGGCTTGGCTGGCGATCACCGCTGCCCGCTACCACTCACCCAGACCGATCTCGCCGACGCACTGGGTCTCACGCCTGTGCACATTAACCGCGTGCTGCAGGAGATGCGCGGTCGGGCCATGATCACGCTCCGCAGCCGGATGCTCGTGATCGAGGCATGGGATGAACTTCTTCAAGCCTCGGAGTTTGACCCAACGTACCTGCAGCTGGAGAAGCGAGCGGCCGGATAACGCTTCGGCTGCGCCGGTGCAGGCCGTCGCGAGGAGGCACAAGGTCGAGGCCAGCACATCGTCGCCGATGGCCGCCTCACGAAAGATCCAGCGCTGCGGTCGCGATCACGCTCCGACCGAGATCCTGATCCCGAAAGCGATCCCACGACCGGTGGATACATCAGCCCGGCCAATCTTCGCCGACCCTGATGGCGCCCCATCGCGGAAATCGCACAAACGGTCGCGCGTGCGGCCTGACGCGGCCGCTATCAGCCCTGGCCCCTACGCTGGGGCCGTTCCGCGGGACCGGACATCCTCCCTCCATGCCCCAGCCCGCATCCGTCCGACCGGTGGCGAATGCCGTCGCGGTTCGTTCGAAAGGCGGTGCCGAGAGTCGGCCGGGCGGTGATCCTCGCCGCAGCCGTGTGAGACCCTCACAGCCACAGCATCGTGACCGCCAGGAACGCGGCCTGGAAGACGAGCATGACGCTGATCAAGGTTTTGGCGTCGCGGTCGTAGAGCGCCCGCTCCTCGCGCTCCTTCCCGGTCATCAAAGCGTCGTGCCGACGCGGCCGGAATAGATGAACACCCTATGGCCGGCGCTATCGGTGACCGTAGCGACGCGGGGACGGCCGGGCTTGCTCCCCTCGACTTCATAAGTCGCGATCGTGACGGCATCGGCCTCGTCCCGCGCATTGTAGATCCGCGGGGCGCTCCGCGGCATGCCGGTCTTCCCGATGCGATCGATCCTGACGCGGTATGCCATGCCGAACGCCTCCAACTGGAGGCCTGCACAGGCCGCTCGGAGAAGCCTAGCCTGGCGCAGACCCTGCCAAAGCCATCGGGCCACGGCGTCGGCGCGCTAACTTTGCATAGACTCGAGATCGCAGAATTCAAATTTGACGGATTTTCGACTTTTTGTTCAAGTTGATCTGCCGCCGATCGTTCTTCAGCTTTCGCGTGTCGGCAATCCCTGACGCTCGCAACACGGGCGGTCCTCGAATACGCCGCCTGCACGCAAATCGCGATCCATCCTCATGGGTTGATGAGCGGACTTTGCTTATCGCCGCCTGTTCTGCCGGACCCGTCGCCGGGTCCAGAGTTGCGAGGATTGGCCTCGTGACGCTAGTCCGGTGGCGAATCGGGGTAGTCCGTGAGCGCACGTCAGGGCGCGGCCGGCATCCCCAAGGCGGAAGGCACCCGGAAGGCGGCCGAGCCAGAAGGCGGTGCCCACTCAAAGACCGATGAAAAGTATGAAAGTGGCCAGACCAATGTTGATCTCATAGGCGCGCCCGAGAAGTCCGGGATCCAGCCGGAGCTGCAGCTGAGGGCCCCCGCATTCTTTGCGGTTGTGGGCCCTTCCGTCGTGCCACGGTCCGTCAGATTCCGCGTGGGGCGTTACGGGCAGGAATGGCGCTGGCCATCATTGCCCAGATACGTGCCGCTGCGACGGTCGTACGATGGGAAACGCTGAACGCAGTAGCTGACCGACTCGCCCAACGGCGCCACCTCCATCTCGACGGCGCCGTAGCCCTGCCCGTAGCCGGCGGGGGCATAGCCGCCCCTTTATCCGCCATATCTGGTACGCCCGTTGTCCGTGCCATCGTAGCCGTCATCGAAGCCGCCGTAGCCATAGCCCAATCCCGCTCCGGCGAGTCCCAGGCCGACGCCGAGTCCCAGGCTGCCATAGCCGAAGCCCCGGCCCCCAAAGCGCCGGCTGCCAACCCCGCAATTGCCAGCGAAGTCCGTTCCGCGGGCTCCGAGGCCCCCTGCGTGTACCGAGGCCGCCGCCTGCGAGACCGACGCCAAAGCGATTGCCGTTGAGCCCGCCGCCGAAGCCTCGACCCGCTCCGCCAACGCCGAAACCGCCGCCCCGAAAGCCACCAGCACCGAAGCCGCCGCGCGCATCGGTGCGCACGAGAAGTATCACCAGCACCCAAATGGTGGCGGCAGCCGTCGTAATCGTCTTTCTCGCTGCGTGCCGCCAATCAAAAAACATTTCTTACACTTGGACGGCGCATCAATCGGATAAATGGCCGCGCTACATTATGTCCAAATTTGACTAATCTATATTACTATGAAAAATATATTCAGTCGGCGTGGTGAGGGCCTTCGTCGCGCGGCGGATCCATCCAAATAGGGCCTCTTATCACGGGCGCGTCGTCCGATCGCCTCGGGTCGCCGACCCTGCCCTCGCCCGCGTCGAACGGGAGCGACCGAGGCCGTTCCGCGCGTCCCCGGGATCAATTCGATCCTCAAACGAATAGGCGCCGCAGCACCTGGTAGACGGGCGATGTGACTTCAAGTCAATAAAAGCGTCATATGATGCTGTTTTTATAAATGAACACTTTCGTATTGTGCGCGTTGAGAGCTTTATTGAAGCAGATTGTCGACTGTCGCCAAGACAGCCACCACGGCAGCCGCCACATCCCTCACCGGATCCGGGCGGGATGTCGTTGGCAGCCGCTGGCGAGGGGCTGTGGGTCCCGCTTCCACGCGCGGACCGCCTTGGTTTCCCATCACCGCACAGGATTGCCGGCCAGCCGTGATACAGGACGCATCAAACCCGGTCCCGGACGGTCGGGACGAGGATGGGCCTATCCGGATCGACGTCGCGGCACTCGCGCGCGAAGTCACCCGGCACTGCGCCGCCTTCCGTGAACCTGATCTCAGGCTTGCCCTTCGGCAACTGGCTGATACCCTGCTGCCTTACCTGGCCCTCTGCGCCCTCATGGTGTGGGGCGCCGTGCAGGGCCATGGCCTCCTTGTCCTGCCCCTCGCGGTGCCGGCCGGCGGCCTGCTCGTGCGGCTGTTCATCCTCCAGCACGATTGTGGGCACGGCTCGTTCCTGTCTTCGCGTCCGGCCAACGATTGGCTCGGCCGGGCTCTCAGCCTGCTGACGCTGACGCCCTACGACAGCTGGAAGCGGGCCCATGCGCTGCACCACGCCTCCACGGGCGACCTTAGCCGCCGCGGCACGGGGGACGTCCATACCCTCACCGTGCGCGAGTATCTCGCCCTGCCGCCCTGGGGCCGTCTGCGTTACCGCCTGTACCGCAACCCGTTCATCCTGATTGTCCTCGGCTCGCCCCTCAACTTCCTCGTCCTGCAGCGGATGCCCTTCGGTGTCGGGCTTCCGTGGCGGACGGCCTGGCGGGACGTGCTCGCCCTCGACTTGGGCCTGACCATCCTCCTGGGAGCGCTCGCCTTCGCGTCCGGCGGGATCGGGCCGGTGCTCTGGATGGTCCTGCCGACGGTCAGCGTGGCCGCGTGGATCGGGGGCTGGCTGTTCTACGTCCAGCACCAGTACGAGGGGGCCGTCTGGGAGGACGGCGAAGCCTGGGACTTCCACCGCGCGGCTCTGGGCGGCAGCTCGTACTACGTCCTGCCGCGCGTGCTGCAATGGTTCACCGGCAATGTCGGCCTGCACCACGTCCATCACCTGAACAGCCGCATCCCGAACTACCGGCTCCAGGAGTGCTTGGAAGGGCATGAGCTGCTTGGACGCGTAGGCAGGCTAACGCTTCGGGAAAGCCTGCGCTGCCTGCACCTGGCGTTGTGGGACGAGGATGCCCGCAGGCTGGTGAGGTTTCCACGCCGGCATTGGCCGTCGACGGCCTGACAGGCTTCTTAGGCGACCAAGATCCGGCTGGCCAATGGCCAGTGAGGCGTTTGTGCCCGCGGGTTGTGTTTCGGGATTGCGCGCCGGGTGTGGAAACGGGGCGGCGAGCTGGCGGCTGGTTGAGCGAGGCTCGAACCGGTCAAGCGTAATCGGGCGAGCGAACCCCAGTGACCTATAGATGGTTGCCGTGCTCGCAATCGCATGCGAGCAGCGCGGCGACCAGTTCGGCCAAGCGCGGAGGGAGCTTCGCGTTCTCGGGAGGAATCATTCGCTGGGCCAGCACCCTGGCGACCTCCACGAGGGCCGGTTGGGACTCGTCATCCTGGTGGTAATCGCAACGGATCATGGCTTCGGCCTTCGCGAACGCGGATCATCCGACGGGCGCGGCCGACGAGATGTTTGATGTGGTGGATACGAGAATAATAGCGCTAAGCGTCGTTGGTTGCAGTTTGTCTTTCTGTAGCACCATCTTGAACCGGCTCCATATCCGCTTGGAGAATGGGACCGCCAAAAGCGGGTGGGTTCTGGACATGCGCTCCGGCCGCTGCATCCAACCAGGCCTTCAACGTCGATCTGATGTCTACTTGCATGACGGGCGGAACGCTTCCGTGTGGTGGCGTACTCGACTAGGATCTGCGGCGGGTTAGCCTTGCACTTCGCGCAGGCTGGGCTGCTTGCCCCTGGCTAGAGCACCATCCGAGCGTGATGAAACGGCTGGCGCGGTGATGGGTTGGTCGGCGAAGGAGAGCGCCGATGTCCTCAGCCCTGTCCGTCGATCTGCGTCAGCGCGTGGTCCATGCCGTCGCGGCCGGCGCCTCCCGACACAAAGCTGCCGAACGCTTTGGGGTCAGCCTGGCGAGCGCCAGTCGGTGGTGTGAGCGCTTCGCCCGTGAGGGCCACGTCGCGCCCAAGCCGGTGGGCGGCGATCAGCGCTCGTACCAGATCGAGGCCCAGGCCGACCTGATCGTCTCCCTCTACGAGGCGCAGCCCGGCATCTACCTGCACGAACTCCGTGCGGCTCTGGCCGAGCACGGCATCTGCGTGGCCCAGAGTAGCCTCTCGCGCTTCTTCAAGCGCCACGGCATCTCGCGAAAAAAAGTACGGGGCACGCGGCCGAGCAGGACCGGGAGGACGTGAGAGCTGCGCGCGAGGCGTGGTTCGCGGGCCAACTCGACCTCGACCCGGATCGCCTCGTGTTCATCGACGAGACCGCAGCCAACACCGCCATGGCCCGGCGCTACGGGCGCGCTCCACGGGGCGAACGCTGCCGGATGAGTGTGCCGCAGGGCCACTGGAAAACCACCACTATCACGGCGGGTCTGCGCACCAGCGGCATCACCGCCCCCTGGCTGCTGGACGGTGCCATGAACGGGCAGGCCTTCCGCACCTACGTGGCCGACGTGCTCGCTCCGACGCTCCAGCCCGGCAACACGGTCGTCATGGACAACCTGCCGGCCCACAAGGTCAGCGGCGTCCGCGAGCGGATCGAGGCGGTGGGAGCCCGGCTGCTCTACCTCCCGGCATACTCGCCCGACTTCAACCCGATCGAGATGGCCTTCGCGAAGCTGAAGGCGCTGCTGCGCAGTGCAGCGGCGCGAACTATCCCAGACCTCTGGGATGCCATACGGCGCAGCCTAACCCGCTTCGCGCCAGCTGAATGTCGAGCCTACCTCGCCGCTGCAGGATACGACGCAACTTGATCGGATGCCGCTCTAGTGGTGGAAATCTGTCGTTTGATACCCGCCCGAACGTCCGCACCCGGTGGTATGCGGACGTGCCGTATGGGGGATCAAATCTCAGAGGAGGGCTGCTCCCTGGAGAAGTGGGTCTTCCGCGATCTTGCCTCTGAACATTCCACCTTAGGCACTGTTAGCGGCCACATGGGGCCCATCATCGTCATCGCGGCATCAGCCGGCGGCCTCGCACCGCTTCGACAGATCATCGGAGGGCTACCGGCAGGTTGCTCGGCGTCGGTGTTCATCGTCTGGCACATCGGCCGTCATCCCAGCATTCTGCCTGATATCCTAAGCATGACGAGCCGCCTGCGCGTTTCTCATGGCGAGGATGGCGAGCTCTTCGAGGGCGGTCACATCTACGTCGCCCCTCCCCAAGCACATGTACCTGGATCACGGCATGATCCGCCTTGATCACGGGGCGAAGGTCCACTTCACCCGTCCTGCGGCGGCCCCGTTGTTCGTGTCAGCCGCCGAGGCCTACGGCGAACGCGTCGTTGGCATCGTGCTCAGTGGCTATGGCGGGGACGGCGCGGATGGCTTGGCGACCGTCAAGGCGCACGGTGGCTTGGCCCTCGTCCAGACGCCTGAGGAGGCCGAGCAGCCTGCAATGCCTTGGGCGGCGATCATGGCCGATCATCCTGACGCCAGCCTACCGGTCGCAGAGATCGCGGCTCGCGTGGCGGCGTTGGTCAAGGGCTGAAGCAGCGCGGAGCGGACGGTACCAAGCGTTAGGTTCCGACCACTAGGTTAGATACCGACGCTCACCGCGCCCGCTTCCGCTGCCTGTCTCACGGTGGCTCCGCTCCGAAGCGCCATGGCTATCGCGGTCGACGTGGTGTCGACGGCAAGTGCTCGATCCTCTCCGTGGTCATAGGGGCTATTCTCGCCGGAACTCAGCCTTGCGTGATAATTGTCCGGGAAACTCTTATCCATCTGCAGCTTCAGCATGTTTGTGGCAGCATGATAGTCGTCCTCGAAATTCTTAGCCTTTGCCGATGTTTCCCCGACGTAAACCCCCGCCTCTTTCTCCTTAGCCATAGAGGTGCTTCTTTGCTCATCTCCGCTGCCGAGGAAGAACTGAATGATCATGGAGATCAGCCAACTGATGATGTTCATCGGGGGGCTCCTGAGCGGGCAGCAGCGGATGCGCCCTGTCATAGAAGACAACGCATCCCGACAGGCTTCGGACGCCGAGGCGATGTCATGACCGCCACTCACCGGGAGGCCTGCTGATGTCCGAGACTGCCCGCATGCCCCATCCCTGCCAGACCTCGGCCGAGCGCCGCGCCCTCGACCGGATCGGCTGCGGCAAGTCCCCGGGCTGCTCGGCAAAGACGCTGAAGGCCCTGCTCGATGCCGGTCTGATCGTCGACCACGGCGGAGAAGTCCGGCGCGACGCCTTCGGGCTCTACAAAGTACCGTCCTATGGCATGCCGCTCCCGGTCCACTACCAGTGGTGCAGCGCCGCCGCCTTCACCGACTAGGAGATGGAAGCGTTCGAGGCCGAGATGAGCGCCAGCCATGACCGCCTCGCGCCAGCGCGCCCGCGAGTGGGAAATACTGGCATCAAGCCGGTGCAGCAAGCCCGATGACGTCCAGCGAGTACCGCAACATCCCTCTACAGGATGCGCAGACCTCGGGCCGCGACCTCTGTTGGCACACCGCGACGCTTAGGTCGCCTCGTTCGCGCTTGCCGCTTCACGTGAGCCTTGATCTCGCTTCTCGTTCGCCGAGGTTCGCGGTGCTGACTTGCGGTCCAGGCGTAGTTCATCGCCACCGTAAGCAGCATGGCGTTCTGGACCATTATCGCGTTCAGCCGAAGTGCTTCATCGGCCAACCGGCCCATCTCGTCGTAGAACATTTTTTTCTCCGATCTGGGCTCTGACCGTTGAGGCGCCCCGAGATCCAATCCGCTCACGCGACGGCGTATGTGAACGGCCCGTCCTGCGGCCCAACTTGGGTTCGATCCCCGAGAACTCTTCGGCCAGAGGCGATGATCTGGACAGTCTGTCGGCTATCGCAGGCAGTCTGCGCCATCACCTCTAAATCGCGCAGATATGAGATTAGCAACCCGTGCGGAACTTCATCTGTGTTAAGCGCCTCGTCTACTTTGAACGACACCTTACGCTCAAGCTCGGTCCAGAAGTCTGCCGGAATTAACATTTCTTGCATTGTAACAACTCCCCGACTCGAAAATGTCAGGTTGATTACTTGCACCCTTATTTGATGCCCATCCGGTCAAATGACAGTTGGAGTGATTAAATGCGTAACGCTACTGCTCGCGAGGAAGTCGCCTTCGCCGCCGGTATCAAGCCGGTCCGGCAGACGGCGCTGACCGCCGCCGTCACCCTGGAGACCCATGAGGGCTCAACCTGTGTCCGGGATTGTACCGCCATCCAGGCGTTGCAAGACTTCGCCAAAGATCTTGATGTTCTGGTGCTCGGCCACCTGAAACCTCGGTGGGCAGATTGCAGCCACACGAGGCTTATACCGATTGACCCGCCACCCACTTCTCGCGGGTGACGGAGCGAAATGAGTGATTAGCGACCCATGCTGCCGGACGAGCTGCCGGTTCCCTTACCCATCGAACCAGACGTTCCGGTCGAGCCGGTGCTCATCGATCCAGAGTTGCCCGCACCCATGCGGTCCCCCGTGCCGCTCCCGTTGTTCATCTGACCGCCGGTGCTCATGCCGGTGCCGGATCCACTACCTGCACCCATCGAGCCGCCTGTTCCTGTGGAACCGCCGCTCATGCCAGTTCCGGCACCACCTGCACCGCCGCCGGCAGCTCCGCCCTGGGCGAGAGCAAAGCTAGCGCCGCCGGTAAGCAGAGCTGCAGCGATCAAGGGAACGCATAATTTTCTGACGTTCATCTCAAAACCCAACTTTTGTTTGTAAGTAGATCCCAGACAGGATCTTGCCCAATAAACTATCAGCATCAGGAGATGTTCCTGTTTAAGTAAGCCCCACATTGTTGAGAGATGGTGCTAAACTCAGATTGAATTAACCTATGTGAAAGTACGGCTTTGCCACGGGTCTAGGTCCAAACATTCGTTACGAGACGCGCCGTACCTGGGTAGCCGTCCACGCCCCAACCCCGAGCGGCCGGGATGCCCCGCGCGTTCAGCGCCGCCGCGATCTGGCGCAGCGGGACCGCGCCCTCGGCCCGCACGGCGGCTATCACTGGGGCGAGGTCCCGGGCCCGCTCCTCGGGCCGCCGAGTCTGTCGCGCCCGCCCGCGCACTTGGCCGGCCTCCCGGTTCGATAGGTTCTCCGGCTTGCCTAGGTGCACGCCGTGCGCCTTGGCGGCCGCCAGCGCGGCTTTGGTGCAGGCCGAGATCATCTTGCGCTCGGCCTGGGCGACCACAGCCATGATGCCGACCACCAATTGGTTCGCCTCGGGCATGTCGGCCGCCACGAACCGGACGCCGGCCTCCTGCAGGTTCAGCAGGAACGCCGCGTAACGGAACAGCCGGTCGAGCTTGGCGATGACCAGCGTGGCCCCGGGGAGCCGGCAGAGCGCCATGGCCTCCGCGAGGCGAGGGCGGTTGTCGCGGGATCCGCTGTTAACCTCAACCAGTTGTAACCGGGGCAGATTGCCGGGCGGTCAGGCCGTTGCGGCGTTTCTCACGAGCGTTTAACCGGATGAAACACCCGCCCGCGATGACGCCAGGGACACACAGAGGCTTCCCCGCGGCCGCGCTCGCGCCTATCTCAGGACTATCCGCTGCGGACGCAGTCGGGAGGTGCGCGAGGTCGGCGTGCAATCAGCCGGCAATCTTGGCCGGTCGTATAAGGCGGACTTACGGAACGTCCCGATCCTGTTCGCGCTTGGACGCCCGTAGGCTGAGCCTCACCAAGTGACGACCAACCTATATGACAATCGTTGAACTGATCCGTGCCTTTGGCCGCGACCTCCCGGTCGGCATCCTGATTACGGACGCATCCATAGAGCGGCCGGGCCCGATCATCGTCTATGCCAACTCGGCCTTTGGCCGGCTTGTTGGACGCGATCCAGATGAGATCATCGGGCAGAGCCCCCGCTTCATGCAGGGCAAGGAAACGCGTCAGGCGACTCTCGACGCCTTTCATCGGGCCCTGAGGGCCGGTGAACGCTTCCACGGGTATCTGACCAACTACCGAGGCGACGGCACCAAATACCGGGCCGAGATCGATTGCCGGCCATTGCGCAACGTGTGTGGTGAGATCGAGGGCTTCATCTCGTTCGAGCGTGAGGTGGCGCGGCGCATCGGACGCCCCTTTGAAAGCCGTGGGGGGGCGGTATGAAGCAATCTCCATAAGTAACGATTTGTTAGGGGACGCTTTGCGCAGTTTGGGTGTTTTCAGCTCCAGCGATGCAAATTCCCGCCCGCCACAATCGGCAGCACTGTTCTAATTATCGCTACAACACTGAAATCCCGTCATTTGTTGTATTTCTTCCGACACAGTAACAAGATGTTTTTAAGCAATAAGTAATAAATTGGTACTATATCAAGCACAGGAAAAAGTGATTACGTCGCGACTTATTGCCAGCGAGTAGATCAAGCCTGATCACGGGCCATGGCCTGTCATATCGGACAAGACGGACTTCTGCCGAGGCGGCATCTCGGGAGGAGGCCGGTGCAGGGGTTCGCCACACTCTAGGACATGAGGCGACCGCAGCCAGTACGTGGACGGCATGAGGGAGCAACTTATGGTGTCGGCCGCAGAAACTGAGCGTCTTGATGCGCTTCGAAGGTTCGACCTCTTGGATACGCCCCCAGGAGAAAGCTTCGACCGCATCACGCGTATGGCAAGCCAGATATTCGGCCTGTCAATCGCCGCCGTCTCTTTGACTGATAGCGACAGACAATGGTTCAAGTCCAGGATCGGAGTAGAGCACTGGTCGGTAACGCGCCAAAAAGCACCGTGTTCTCAGGTAGCCGAGAGCTGTGATTTGGTGGTGATCGAGGACTTCCTGACGGACCCCTACTATCACGACAGCGCTTTGGCAAAAGCCGGCGTCCGTTTCTATGCCGGTGCCCCACTTGTCACGCGAGACGGTTTCGGCCTAGGTGCCATGTGCGTCCTGGGGACGTCGCCTCGGCAAGCACAACCGTCAGAATTGGCGGCGTTGCGCGATCTCGCCGCTATGGTCATGTCGCAGATCGAGCTGCAGCATGCCTTCGGACGCATCGACCCTATCAGTGAACTGCCGAACCGAACGCAGTTCATCGATGACCTGAGCGACTTTGCTCGTGATCATACGCCTGGAGAACGGCGGATCGCGGTCCTGGTGGATTTGATCTCCGTCGATCAGATGAACCATGTCGTGCGCGTCATGGGACAGGCTGCCATCGACAGTATGGTCAAGGCAGCCGCGCGCAACTTCCGGCTTTTGATCGGGCCGCAGCGGAAAGCCTACCACGTCGGCGCCACACAACTGGCAGCCCTGGCTCCCGACGGAATGGAGGAGGTCGCATACAGCGATCTCTTGACCGTCCGGGCCGAGCGGCTGCGCAAGCTCGGTGGGCCCGACGCGATCGGCACGACCGTGATTGGGGTTGCCCCTTTTGCCCTTGGCGATCTACCTCCAACCGATGTGCTGAGGATTGCTCAGGGAGCGGCCCAGGATGCGCGCTCAGAAGGCAAACTCTTCCAGATCCACTCGAACACGCTGGATAACGCATCTCAGCGAAGCTTCACGCTGCTGCGCGACTTCGAGGCGGCTTTGCAAAGCCCCTCCGGTTTCCGTCTGGTCTATCAGCCGCGCGTCGACCTGACCTCCGGACGCTGTGTCGGGGCCGAGGCGCTGATGCGGTGGACGCATCCGACGCTTGGGCCGATCTCGCCGGGTGAGTTCATCCCGTTGGTCGAGCGAATGGCCCTAGCCACGCCAACGACCGCCTGGGTGCTGGAGACGGCGGTCTCGCAGATGGCCCGGTGGCACGCGGCCGGCATGGAGCTGATCGTCTCGGTCAACATCTCCTCGACCAACCTGCACGAGCCCGATTTCGCTTCTCGTGTCAGCCAAGTCCTGGCTCGACATGGTGTCTCTCCCGAGTTCCTCGAACTGGAAATTACCGAGACGGCGGTGATGAACGATGCCGAGCAGGCCTTGCGTCAGCTCAAGGACCTCGCGGCTGGCGGAATTCGGTTGGCGATCGACGACTTTGGTACTGGGTACAGCAGCCTGTCCTACCTTCAGAGGCTGCCGGTGCACGTCGTGAAGATCGATCGCTCCTTCATGGGTGATCTTGATACCGACTCGCGTCAGCTCTCGCTGGTGACTATGATGGTCTTGATGGCGAAGCATCTCGGCCACCGTGTCGTAGCGGAGGGCGTCGAAACGCAGGAAGTGCTCGACCAGCTCAGATTAACTGCGTGTGATGAGGTGCAGGGTTACTACTTCGCTCGTCCTATTCCAGCCGATGAATTTATAAAATGGGCGGAAACCCGAGCCTCTAATTTGGCGGTTGGCTAATAGCAAATTCCACTGTGATTGGCTTTTCTAGCGCAGCATTCGATCGGAAGAGTCATGGTTTGGCGGAGTCGCGATGATACGCTCGCTTTGAAACTCCCGGTCGGACGCTTCCTACGGATTGTCGAGGCCAACTTTGCAGCTGGTCAGGTTGAAGTGGGTCTGCGAGCGGTTCGATACGGAGGGCATCACCCGGTTTCGTTGAAGCAGCGGTGGCTGGAGTGCTCGCGTGAGCGGACACGAAACCGTAGACCTGCTCCGGCAACCGCCCGCGCGGGAGGTCGTCGACTTCAAGGCTTTGTTGGTGGATCTGCGCGCCCAGCGGCGAGCTGGTCGAGAAGTCGAGCAGAAGGCCGTCCGCGAGGACGTCAGAGACATACCGCTGCTCCCCAAGCTGGGCTCGGGGTCCATCTCGGGCGCACCAGCCGCGGTACGGCCGGGAGTGCGCGAGGCCGGGCGAGCCGTGATGGTATGGCCGCCCCCGTCGCCTTGATGGGTTCGCCCGCGGGCTTGGCCTGGATCAGGCGACTACGCGGCAGATCGTGCAGAAGGTCTTCGTCGACATGCTGGTCCGCTCCGATGACGAGCGCATGGGCGAAGCGCGCAGGCAAATGATCGTACCCTCTGCGTAGACGCCTCGCCGCGTGTCCCGCATCAGCAAGGCTTGCTCCTCACGGAGGCAGCACATGCCGGTCGCGATACATTCAATCCCGCGCAGCGAGGGATTGCGCGAACGCCAGTACCTTCCGACGGTCTGAGGCGTGTTTCAGTCTATCCCATAGCCGTAGCATCTCAGAAGCGTCATTAAGGTCTGCCAGCGCCTCTGGCCCATCGACGAATGCGGTCTCGGGCTTGCCGAGCGCAGCGGCAATGCGCTTCAGGATGTTGACGCTTCCGGCATCCTCTTCCTCGCAGTGGCGACGCAAAGCTTCTCGCAAAAAAGTCTCCACGCGCTACTTAGATTGCGGGTAGACAGCAGTTAGAGCGAGATATTAAGCTCAGCGCAACGTCATTTGATGGATTTGGGGTTGGAGTATCAATTTATATGTCGGGCGCTGTCTATCTAGAGTTAGCTACCTCGGACAAGAGAGGCGGTACTTGCGGGAGGGTAGGATGAACGCGCCCAACGAGTTCGAGGCGATGATAGAAGCCTGCATCGCCAACCACGCTGAGATCATGCAGCACGGTTCATCTGAGATGAAGACCGCCTCTCGCCTGCTGCTCTATGCGCTTGGGGAAGAAGTCCGACGCCGCGGCCGCGGCGCGACCGTAGCGGCTAATGATGACGGTTAGCCTTGAGCCCCAGGGATTAATCGTGAAAATCCTTAACCCAGGTATGATTGCGGCGCTGATATAACCTTTAGACCTGACTGATCGTCAGCCGCTCCGAAACAGGTGCTGCCGCCTGGGAGAGCCGTGCGCTTCCGCCTGCAATGCAAGGCGATGCCACGATGGCTTCAAAGATCCCCCACGCCCTCTCTCCGCTCATCCGTAAGCTGGAGAGCATCGCTGGCCTCTCAGAGGAGGAGAGGCAAGCCATCGAGCGCCTGCCGGTCCGGGTGCGGACCCTGTCGGCGCGACAGGACATCGTCCGCGACGGTGATCGG
>NZ_JAKSYP010000010.1:0-360 GCF_022829625.1 Methylobacterium sp. E-046
GGGTCAGGTCCGGGGCCTGCTGGGGGAGATCCAGCGGGGGATCAACACGTCGGTGATGCTGACCGAGGAGGCGGTGAAGCGGGCGGCGGCGGGCAAGACGCGCTCGGACACGACGCAGCGCACGATCGAGGAGATCACCGCGCGGGTGGAGGAGAACGTGCAGACGTTCCAGCAGATCGTGGCCTCGACCAACCAGCAGCAGCTGGGCATCGAGCAGGTGATGGGCGCCTTGCAGAACATCCGGCAGGCCAGCCAGCAGACGGCGGCCGGCACGCGCCAGGTCGAGGCGGCCTCGGCCAACCTCACCGAACTCGCCCAGGCGCTCATGGCGCTCGCCGAACGATACAGGCACTGAGGGCG
>NZ_JAKSYP010000250.1:0-1743 GCF_022829625.1 Methylobacterium sp. E-046
GCGGCCCAAGCCGCGGCGCGTGGGAGGATGGATGGACACGGGTCAGCCTCTTCTGGAGGTCGATGGCGTCACGCTCCGCTACAAGACGCCGGACCACCTCGTCACGGCCACCTACCGGGTGAGCTTCCGGGTCTGGCCCGGCGACCGGTTCGTGCTGCTCGGGCCGTCCGGCTGCGGGAAGTCGACCCTGCTCAAGGCGGTGGGCGGCTACATGGCGCCCACCGAGGGCGAGATCCGCCTGAAGGGCCGCCCGGTCACCGAGCCCGGCCCCGACCGGATGATGGTGTTCCAGGAGTTCGACCAGCTCCTGCCCTGGAAGACCGTCCGGCAGAACGTGGTCTTCGCCCTGGAGGCCTCGGGCCGGCTGAAGGGCCGCGCGGCCCTGGAGCGGGCCAACCTCTACATCGACAAGGTCAACCTGACGAAGTTCGCCGACAGCTACCCCCACACCCTCTCGGGCGGGATGAAGCAGCGCGTGGCCATCGCCCGCGGCATGGCCATGGAGCCCGACATCCTGCTGATGGACGAGCCGTTCGCGGCCCTCGACGCGCTCACCCGGCGGCGCATGCAGGACGAGTTGCTGATGCTGTGGGAGGGCACGCGCTTCACCGTGCTGTTCGTCACCCACTCGATCCCGGAGGCGATCAAGGTCGGCTCGCGCATCCTGCTGCTCTCGCCCCATCCCGGCGAGGTCAAGGCCGAGCTCAACAGCGCGGACTCCCCGGAGGCGGCGCTGCGGCTGGAGAACCGGATCCAGCAGATGCTGTTCTCGGAAGAGATCGAGGAGGCCGAGAATGTCTAGCGCACCAGCCCTGACGGACGCGCCCCGGGCCGGGGCGATGCCCCCGCGGCTGACGCCGGTGGATCCGGCCCGGCCCGAGATCGTGCGCGACACCGGCCACGCCCACGGCGCCACCGTGGTGGAGAAGCCGCTGTCGGTCGCCGAGCGGCTGTACAACCAGGCCTGGCTGCGCAAGATCGTGATCCTGCTCGTCCTGGCCGGGATCTGGGAGGCCTACGGGCGCTACCTCGACAACGATCTCCTGTTCCCGACCTTCTCGGCGACCGTGGAGGCGTTCGTGCGGGGCCTCGGGGACGGCACGCTGCCGGCCCGCGCCTGGACCTCCCTCAAGGTTCTCCTGATGGGCTACGCCGCCGGCATCGCGCTGGCGACCCTGCTGACCGGTCTCGCCATCGCGTCGCGGATCGGCACCGACCTGCTCGAGACGCTGACGTCGATGTTCAACCCGCTGCCGGCGATCGCGCTGCTGCCGCTGGCGCTGATCTGGTTCGGCCTGGGCAGCGGCAGCCTGATCTTCGTTCTGGTCCACTCGGTGACCTGGGCGATCGCGCTCAACACCCATTCGGGCTTCCTGTCGGTGAGCCGGACGCTGAAGATGGTCGGGCGCAATTACGGGCTGTCGGGCCCGGGGCTGATCGGCAAGATCCTGATCCCGGCGGCGTTCCCCTCGATCCTGACGGGGCTGAAGGTCGGCTGGGCGTTCGCGTGGCGCACGCTGATCGCGGCCGAGCTGGTGTTCGGGGTGTCGTCCGGGGCGGGCGGGCTCGGCTGGTTCATCTTCGAGAACAAGAACATGCTCGACATCCCGAACGTGTTCGCCGGCCTGCTCACCGTCATCCTGATCGGCCTCGTGGTCGAGAACCTGATCTTCCAGACCATCGAGCGCCGCACCCTCCAGCGCTGGGGCATGCAGGCCTGAACCGCCCCACGTCCGGGGCCGG
>NZ_JAKSYP010000086.1:0-3301 GCF_022829625.1 Methylobacterium sp. E-046
CGGGTAAACGCTGCATCTGGCTACTCGCCAGACTTCAGCGGATGAGCTGAACCTCGACGCCAGCACCTGCAGCGATCTCCTGCCAAGCGGCGTCCGCGGTGACAGCGACGGCATTGGAGCGGGCAGCGAGCGCCAGACAGAGCCGGTCCCCAATCCCGAGTCCTTTCGACCTGGTCAGCGGCTCCAGCAGTGCTGCGCGAATGCAGAGGTCGTCGTCAGCGGGGGTGAGCGGAAACACCAAGCCGTTTCGCAAAGCGCGCACAGCCGCCTCGTCCGCTCCATTGCGGACCAGCCAACCGGCGACCTCGCCGAAATTTACAGTCGTCATCATGGCTGTGCCGGTGAACGCCTCTAGCACCTGCTCCCACCCGGGTTCCCGGCGGAGGTAGGCGAGCAACGCCGAAGCATCGAGGACGCTACGCGCCACGATCGAGCTCCGTCGCGGATGGGGCAGCCAGATCGTTCGTGTCCGCAGACGTGCCCTCTTCCCTGGCAGCCTCTGCACGCCGCGCCGTGAGAAAAGCGCTCACCGAGGCGCCGTCGCCGGACAGGAAGGAGGAGGTCTGCGCTTGAAGCTCGGCCATGGCGGAAGCGACGGAGCGCACCCGAAGCTCACCGTCCATTAGGGTCAACACGACGGGTCCCCCGGACTCCAGGTTGAGGGCCTTACGCGCCTGAGCTGGAATGATCAGACGACCACCAGCATCGATCTTGGAAAGCGTCGCGTTCATGACATCCTGATGCGATCAGCTCAAAAACATGCGTCTGCCTGATGAAAGGCGCTAGCCGCCGACTCATCCGGTGCCGTTGATCAGACATACGGCATCTCGGTCATATACGCCATGAAACGGCGATTTGGCAGTTCCACCAGGAGTGGCTGACCTGCCGTCCCACGGTGGGCAGATCGCCCGCGGAGTTCTGGCCGAAACCGAACGGTTTCGGCCACCGGCGGGGGATCTGGCCGAAACATAGGCTTGCGATGGTTTCGGCCAGCATTTAGTTTCGGCCATCGCTTTCGACCAGATTTCAGCCATGCCTCGCACCTTCGCCTACCTCCGCGTGTCCACCCTCGGGCAGACCACCGACAATCAACGTCAGGAGATCGCAGCCGCGGGCTTCCAGGTCGAGACTAAGCGGGTGATCACCGAGACGGTGTCGGGCAGCGTCGCGACCTCGCAGCGCCGCGGCTTCGTCCGCCTGCTCGATCGGCTCGAGGACGGCGACGTCCTCGTCGTAACCAAACTCGACCGGTTGGGCCGCAACGCGATGGATGTCGGCGGGACGGTCGCGCAGTTGGCCAAGATCGGCGTGCGCGTCCACTGCCTCGCTCTCGGCGGCGTCGACCTGACCAGTTCGACCGGCAAGCTCACCATGGGCGTGATCAACGCGGTCGCCGAGTTCGAGCGTGATCTGCTAATCGAACGCACGCAGGCAGGTCTGGCGCGCGCCCGTGCCGAAGGCAAAGCCATCGGACGTCCCGCGAGCCTGAGCGAGGAGCGACGCCGTCTGGTCGAGCAGCGACTGCGCGAGGGCCAAGGCGCCTCGGCGATCGCGCGAGAACTCAAGGCGAGCCGAGCCACGATCCGGCGGGTGCAAGCCGCGCTACGTCAGTCCGAGGTCTCGTGAGACCCTCGCCTGGAACGGTCGAGCGGCGTGTCCTTCCTGCTCTATCCAGCCATCGCAGTCTGGTTATCGAGCGAGAGCGAAGGATCTCATGGGGGCGAAGCTGCCCGACGTGACTGACAGACCGATTACCCAGCGCCAGCTCGCCGCCTCCCTGCTCGCGGCCACGCACATCGCCGAGCGGCACGCGATCGCGGCCTTCATCGCCGACGCGGCGACGCGGCCAGCGCCCAATCCCTTTGCGCAGACCAGCGCCGGGGCCGTGCGCCAAGTCTGGCGGCAGCGCGCCGCCGAGTTCCAGTCGTTCGCCATCGCGACGGCGGGACTGCCCTGCCTGCTGACCGCCCTGTCCGGTCTGAGCGTGGATGAGGCGCTGGTGCAGGAGATCCTGCGCGCCGGACCGCACACGGCGAATGTGTTCCACCGGGGCGACGGCTGCCGGATCGTCGGAGCGGTGCTCTACGGCAAGCCGGGCGTCAGTCTGCCGGCGACCCCCACGTCGGGATCCAGGCGGCGGGCCCTCCGTCCGCCCGCACGTAGCCGCCGCGCAGCCGGACAGCTCGACCTATTCGGGTCCGTCGGTGTCTGACGTCCTCTTACGGCATGCTCATACCGACTGGCCTATTGATCTTGCAGCACCTCTAGGGACGCTCGTCCCTGGCCGCGCACCCGAGGTGCACAGGTGTGCACACTGCTTTTGACCTCGTTTACCAGCATCATCAGGCGCTGGACGTTGCTGGGTCTTGCTGTGAGATGCTGGCAATTGTCGTGATCGCGTTCGTTTGAGCTTTATCCGGCGTGGGTTACCGACAGCCCATGGTGCGGGCGGAACTCGATGGTTGGGCTAGGGACTTCGCCGCCGATCACGGCTGCGAGGACGTCACCGTCCCGTTCGACCGGGTCGTGCTCCGGCATCTGCCCCGCATCGAGGTGTTTCTCACCCGTGGCCTGACCTTCACCGTCCTGGCGCACGCGATCACCCGCGCCGGCGTTCAGCGCAAGGATGGCCGAGCGTACTCGGACAAGCAGCTCAACACAGCCGTGCGGCGGGCGAGGTACCAGGCGAGCATGACCTCACCGTCGCCGCTGCCTCGATCCCCGCCGGTGGCTGCGCCGCGCGCGACCACCGAGGTCGTGTCGCGGCGGCTGAGAGACCGAGCCGCGGCGACACCGACGCCGCGGCCGACGATCCAGTCCACCTCCGACCTCACCCAGCCCTCGCCAGATCGCACAGCGCCTCCCGTCGCCGACCCCGATAAGGAGCTCTCCAGTGAAGACATCCGCGCTGCTCTCCAACGAATTCGGCGAGCCGATCCATGACTTCTATCTCGCCTTCAGCGCGGCGCCCGGGCCGGATGGAGCCGGTGAACCTGACCACATCGCCAGCGCGCTGATCGTCGAGGGCGTAGCGCAGGCTCCGTCGATCATGCCCGTGCATGACTTCCTGCAACCCGTCCACCGACCGTTTGCGATCGAGATCGACGACGTCATCTACCTCAACACCGACTGTCGCTATGGAGAGGATGCGCTAACGGCGATCAAGCTGTCAAAAGGCGTTGGAACGGGACCCCGGATCGGCATGCAATTGGGACCCCTTCGCAAGCTAGGTGCGGTGCGGCTGAGCTGATCCGACGTCCAGCTTTCGCGGCGTAGGCGCTGGCCTCAGACGCGGTTCTTG
>NZ_JAKSYP010000089.1:0-2727 GCF_022829625.1 Methylobacterium sp. E-046
GCTGACTGCGATTGATCCGAAAGTTTCTCCATGCGTAACCGTACGCCTCGTTCGTTCACCGTCGAGACCAAGTCCGGCAGCCGGCACCAGCGCACTTTCATCCCGCACCGTGCCGAGGCGCCTGCGGCCCCACGACCAACAGTCTCTTGGCCTCCGCCAGCCACTCTACATGCGCCTGCTGCCGAGTCTCGCCGGATCCTTCCCAACCTGATGGTGCCTGAGGCTTCGCAGGTCGAGCCGGATTTGATGCAGATTGCGGAAGAGCAATCGCAGAGGCCGCGGCGCGGACGACCGCCCAAGGCCAAACCGAACGCTGCCGAGATGGTCGAGGAGCTGATCCCGGAGCGTGCGATCGAGGTCGCGCTTGAGGAGCCAGCGCGCACGCCAGCGCCGCGGATGCAGTCCCCTCAGGTGACACGCGTCGCTAAGGCACCGGCTGCCCTGCCGCCCGGCGAGCGGTGGAAGCGGCGCCTCGGGCGGTGGAGCCGGTAAAGCCGCGGGATCGACTACAGGATCTATTAACCATCTTGCCCGAGAATGCTCTCAGCGACCGGTCATATTCCGAGCGCCGGAAGAGCAGCACCGAGGCTTCACTCCCCCCGATGCCTCGGTGCGGCCTCGCCGGCGCAGTCGCGCTGAAAATGGCTACGATTGCAGCCAAGCTTGAGCCCAGCTAGACGCGTTGCCTTGTGACGAGGGCTCCGGATGCCGGAACCCCTTTTGGACGCCTTGTTGCTTCTCGACGCCGTGACGGTGGATCGAGGCTTCTGACTTGTCCCAAACCAGCAACGACAAGGCGGAGCCGTCACAGCCACGGGTCAGCTTGAGACGGGGGCTGTTCGCTCGCTTTGGCACGATGGCAATCCTGAGCGGGGTGCTGCTCGTGGTGATCGCCTGGATCGGCTTCCTGATCTGGGCCGTGCTGTCGTTCGTCGGTTGGCTCTAGCGTCGAGTCATCATCCTCGATGTAGTCTTCAGTCATCACCGGCGCCGTGCTGCACAGGCGCCAAAACAGCAGGCCGCCGGTGATTTGGGCGGCGATCACGGCGACTGTCCAATTCATCCTGAAGGCCCAGACCACCCCGCTGTTCCCCGGCAAGCGCTGCGCCATCTGCCATCACACGCCCCGCACGCCTGCGCTGCGCAACGCTCCATAGAATTTACCCGGGTCGAACATGGCGCGGGCCTGCTGCAGGGAGATCGGCCGGCCACCGACATCCGGTGCTCCCATCATGCCGCCCGACCTCTGCTGAACCTGCTTCTGCTGACCCGAGGCGGCGGCCTTCAGCGCGTTGCCGATCTGCGCGTACTGGTTGCTCGGCTGAGCGGGCTGCACAGCAGGGTCCGACGAGAACCCGCCCGGTGCCGGCATGGTGGTGAAGGGCTGGCTCGATAGGGACGCTACGTCAGGAGTCGGGGACGCCTGCCCCGGCACGACCGAGCCCTGACCCACGATGCCGCTCAACCCGAAGGCGCCCTGCTGTGCCGTGCTGCCCATCGAGCCGCCACGAGGAGCCGCCACGCCCGGTAGGGCCTGCCCGCCGCCGAAGCTGTTTGCGTAGGCCTGTGTCGTCGCCAGCCGGGCCGCGTTCTCGCCGCCGGGGCGGTTATAGCCCGCGAATTTCCAGGCGTCCGCCATCAGGGCGTGCGCCTCCTGCGGGCTCTGGGCGTTCTGCAGGGCCTGCGTGAGCTGCGGGTTCTCCTTCAGCAGGAACTGGGCCTGCGCCACCACCGGATCGGCCGCGCCCTGCGTGAAGGCCCGCATGTTGGCGAGGCGATCGGCCCTCCACGAGAGGATGCCACCGGACTGACCTGCCTGACCGCTCTCGGACGGATCCGACCAGGAGCCGGTGATGTTCGAGGGCGAGTACCGGCTCTCGTGCTGCGCGTACGCCGCCACCGCCCCGAGGCCGTTCGGGTTCGTCAGGCCGCCCTGCTGCAGGGTGGAGATGAACCGGCCGCGGATGTCGTTCGGATCCGGCGTCGCCGCCGCGGCGCTGTTCGGGCCCAGCGCATTCATGGCCGCGGAGGCGAGCCTCTGCGCTTGCGGCTGCACGACGGGCGTCGGCGCGCCGGTGGGCGGCGTCTGCGGTGTGTATCCTGTGTAACCTGGAGGCGTGGCCTGCGGCACGTCCTGGCTCATGGCGCCCTGCCCCTGCCCCTGCGCCTGCGCCTGGGCGAGCTGCTGCATCTGCAGCCAATCCTGGATGGACGGGCTGAGACCTCCGCCGCCACCCGCGAACGAAGGCAAACCTCCGAAGCCGCTTCCATCGCTCATGCGGAATGCCCCATGGTTGCGAAATCCGGCCCGCTGGCGGGCGTAAGGCGATTTCGGGTGTCTGTCTGCAGGTTCGTGGAAGTCGCCGTCCTGAGCCTCAGTGCGCGATCCTGGCGGCTATCGACAGAATGGCGGGGCAGGGCCACATTCTCGGGTATGCTTCGCTGGGCCGAGATCCTGACGACCCTTATCCTGTTCGCCATCGTCATGTCGGCGATAGGCTGGGCAGCTAGCGCCACAGCCCCCAGCGTCGGCGATTGGCTATCTGCCAGGATCGGCGAAAGCGGGATCTGGGCGTTCTTAGTGCTGCTCTGGATCACGGGCGGCGTGCTCCTCTACCGCGAGAAGGCTGGTAAAGCCGCCGGGAAGTAGGGCCGAGCCCGATCCGACTGAGACAGCATTGCTGCCTGCGTGCCGCGGCCCGCGACAGATCCAAGCGCCGCCGCTCG
>NZ_JAKSYP010000092.1:0-1935 GCF_022829625.1 Methylobacterium sp. E-046
CAGGCGCGGCCTCCGAGCGGTGACGTCCGGATCGACGCCGTCAACGCGACCCTGCGCGCTGAAGCCGGGACGGGACTGACCTACATCGACGTGTTCCTCCAGAAGGTGGAAGGCTGCGCCGTGCGCATCAACAACCTCTGACGGCGATCGGATGAGTGCGCTTCTGCTGATCACCGACGACCTCCAGCGCGGTCAGCGATTGGCACGTAGTCTCGGTTCGCGAGGGCCTTGCCATGTCCACGACCTCTACGAGGACAAGCTGCCGCCGCCGCTGTTTGACCTGATCGTCAGCGACGTCGAAGCGCTCACCTCCGACGCGATCATCCGCTTGCGCCGTGCCCTGGCGCAGGTCCGAACTACGGGTCTGCCGTATCTGTTTCTCGTGCACGGCAACGCCGCGCGCGCCGAGGTGCAGGCGCGGCTTCTAGGTGCGAGCGCCACGGCCAACCTGCAGCAGATGCTGTCCGCCTTGGATCAGCTGCAGGGCGCACCGATCCCGCACTCTGCCCGAGCGACGGCCGCTGAGGCTCGGCAGTTCTTCCAGGAAGCGCTCTTCTCCGGTGGCGCGATCACACCAGACGTGGCCGATGCGGGCACCGACCTAGTTGTTCGTGCCGTCAGCGAGAGCGGCGTCTACGACTGGGTGCGAGCGGTCCGGCAGTTCGACGACGCCACCCATCAGCATTGCCTGATCGTCGCGGCCCTGGCAGCCGCCTTCTCGGGCGCGCTCGGCCTGCGCGTGGCCGACCGTCATCGCCTGACGAGAGCCGCCCTGCTGCACGACGTCGGCAAGATCCACGTGCCGATCGAGATCCTGAACAAACCCGGACGCCTCACCCATTCGGAGCTGGTGGTGATGCGCACGCATGCCGCGCTCGGTCACGCCATGCTCGTCAACGGCGCCTTCGATGACGAACTGCTAGCGGCGGTTCGCTCGCACCACGAAATGCTGGATGGGACCGGTTATCCGGATGGCCTCAAGGGATGGGAGATCCCGGACTTCGTGCGGCTGGTGACCGTCTGCGACGTCTTCGGCGCGCTGATCGAACGACGATCCTACCGACCGCCACTGCCGGGCGGGGAGGCTTACGGCATCGTACAGGGCATGGTCAGGCAGTTGGACGGTGATCTCACCCGTGCCTTCCACCCCATAGCGGCAGCCTTCGATCCATCTGTATAGGACCGGTAGCGCCGTTAGCATCGGTGCTGCAGGTGGCGCCCTAAGCCTCGACGCAGTTCTGGCTCGCCCGAACCGGATCACCGCCGAGAGCTGCGCCCAGTCGACGGGGTAGAAGAAGCGATGCTCAGGCCGGATCGGCATGGTGAAGGTATGTACCGTGACGCCCATAAAAAAACGCCCCGGGATGTGCTCCCAGGGCGTTCTTCGACCAAGCGGCCAGTTTGATCGGGTTGGGGATGCTTAGGTCAAGCTCAGTTGCAGCGTGGCTTAGTACGAGCCGAACTTGTAGTTCAGACCTGCGCGGACGACGGCGAACTCGTCGTCGCGACGACCGATGGCGCTGTAGTACACCGGGGCGTTGGCCGCGCTGTTGATCACGAGCGCGCCCTGGTTGCGGTTGCCGCGGTCGAGGTTGACGTAGAGGCCCTCGACCTTGAGCGTGACGGCCGAGGAGTGGAAGAAGTTCAGGAAGGAGTCGGTAGCCAGCGCGTACTCGATGCCGCCGCCGACCGCGTAGCCGGTGCGGAAGCTGTCGTTGCCAGCGTAGCCGCCGAACGAGCGGTCGGCGCTGCCCGAGCCGTAGGCGAAGCCGCCGGTGCCGTACACCAGCACGGCCGAATTCCGCGGAAGGGGTGGCCTCGGATCCGTAAGCGGAAGGGATAGATCACCGAGCTGAGCCGTTAGCGCATCGACGAACTCCTTCGACTAGGTATCAAATATGCGCAGCGTCATCCTCGCTTTCGGCCTCATCGCCG
>NZ_JAKSYP010000100.1:0-1336 GCF_022829625.1 Methylobacterium sp. E-046
CGTCCACTACCCGCTCACGCAGATCCTGGCTGTAGGGTCGGCCCATGCCCTGCTCCTCATCTGGAGCGCGCACTGAATCAGCCCAACAGCCTCGCGTGAACCCCAACTGTCCGATTCAGCTCAAACCGAAAACGCTCTAGCGACACCATTATGGAGAAGATACGATCACAGGAAGCCGATGGAGAACCAGGGGACGAGGATGATGACGAGCAGTCCAACCAGCAGGGCCAGGATGTAGCCGACGATCGGGCGCATCCCGGCGTCGGGGTGGATCCGGCTGATGGCGCAGGCGGCGTAGTAGCCGACGCCGAAGGGCGGGGCGAACAGGCCGATGCCCATCGCGAGGATCACCACCATGGCGTAGTGGACCTCGTGGACGCCAACCTGCTTTGCGATCGGGAACAGCAGCGGGCCGAACAGCACGATGGCCGGGATGCCCTCAAGCACCGAGCCCAGCACGATGAAGGCGGCGGCCGAGACGAACAGGAAGCCGAGCGCGCCGCCGGGCAGGCCCTTCATCACCTCGGCCAGCGTCTGCGAGAAGCCCGATTGCGTGAGCGCCCAGGCCATGCCGGTGGCTGCGCCGATGATCAGCAGGATCGCCCCCGACAGGGTCGCGGTGGTCACCAGCATCGGGTAGAGCCGCCGCCAGTCGAACTGCCGGTAGACCAGCAAGCCCGCCAGCGCGGCGTAGACGATGCCGATGGTGGACACCTCGGTGGCGGTGGCGATGCCCTCGACCACGGCGAAGCGGATCACGAACGGCAGCGCGAGCGCGGGCAGCGCCACGATGAAGGCGCGGCCGATGACCCGGCCCGAGGGCCGGGCGACGTGGCTCAGGTCCTCGCCGCGGTAGCGCCACCAGACCAGCGCGCAGAGGGTCGCGGCGAGCACGAGGCCGGGCAGCAGGCCGCCGGTGAACAGGGCGGTGATCGACACGCCCGTGACCGAGCCGATGGTGATCAGCACGATGGAGGGCGGGATCGTCTCGGTCTGGGCGCCGGTCGTGGCGAGCAGGGCCACGAGGTCGCCCTCCCGGGCGCCGCGCGCCTTCATCTCGGGGAACAGCACGGGGGCGACGGCGGCCATGTCGGCGGCCTTCGAGCCGGAGATGCCCGAGACGAGGTACATCGCGCCGACCAGCACGTAGTGCAGGCCGCCACGGACATGGCCGAGCAGGCTCGCCAGGAAGCCCACCATGGCGCGGGCCATGCCGGTCATCTCGATGAGCAGGCCGAGGAACACGAACAGCGGCACGGCGAGCAGGATCAGGTGGCTCATGCCCTCGTCCATGCGCCCGACCACCACCATCGCGGGGGCGTGGGTGGTCAGCGTG
>NZ_JAKSYP010000107.1:0-1750 GCF_022829625.1 Methylobacterium sp. E-046
CGATCTCGGCCTGGAGTTCTGGCACGACCTGGAACAGGTCGCCGACGAGGCCGTAATCGGCGACCTGGAAGATCGGTGCGTCCTCGTCCTTGTTGATGGCGACGATGACCTTCGAGTCCTTCATGCCGGCGAGGTGCTGGATCGCCCCGGAGATGCCCACCGCCACGTACAGGTCCGGCGCCACCACCTTGCCGGTCTGTCCGACCTGCCAGTCGTTCGGCGCGTAGCCGGCGTCGACCGCCGCCCGCGACGCCCCGACCGCGGCGCCCAGCGTGTCGGCCAGGGGCTCGATCAGCGCGTGGAACTTCTCCGACGAGCCCAGCGAGCGGCCGCCCGAGACGATGATCCGCGCCGCGGCCAGTTCCGGCCGGTCCGACTGGGCGATCTCCTCGCCCTTGAAGCGCGCGCCGCCCGCCGCCGGCACCGCCGCCGACACCGGCTCGATCGGGGCGGGCGCACCGCCCTCGGCCGCCGCCTTGAACGCCGCCGTGCGCACCGTGATCACCGTCTTGCCCGCGGGGGTCTGGACGGTCTGGATCGCGTTGCCCGCGTAGATCGGCCGCTCGAACGTGTCGGGCGCGACCACCTTGATGATGTCGGAGACCTGCGGGACGTCCAGCAGCGCGGCCACCCGCGGCAGCACGTTCTTGCCGGTGGTCGAGGCCGACGCCAGGATCGTCGCGTACGGCCCGGCGATCGACGCGATCAGCGCCGCCACCGGCTCGGCGAGGTCGTGATCGTACGCGCCGTCCTCGGCGAGCAGCACCGTCTCGACGCCGTCCAGCTTGGCCGCCGCCTCCGCCACCGGCCGGGAGCCGGCGCCCAGAACCAGGGCGTGGACCGGCGCGCCGATCGCCCGGGCGGCGGTGAGCGCCTTCAGCGTGCCGTCCTTGATCTGGCCGCTGCCGTGCTCGACGAAGAGGAGTGTCGTCATGGTCGTCGGGTGTCCTTGAGGATGATGGCGCGCGGCTCGACCGGCACGGGAGCCGCGCGAAGCGGATCAGATGACGCCGGCCTCGACCTTGAGCTTCTGGACGAGCTCGGCCGCCGAGGCGACCTTGACGCCGGCGGAGCGGCCCGGCGGCTCGGCGGTCTTCAGCACCGTGAGCCGCGGGGTCACGTCGACGCCCAGCGCGTCGGGCGCCAGCTCCTCCAGGGGCTTCTTCTTGGCCTTCATGATGTTGGGCAGGCTCGCGTAGCGCGGCTCGTTCAGGCGCAGGTCCGTGGTCACGATCGCCGGCAGCGTCAGGCTCACGGTCTGCAGGCCGCCGTCGACCTCGCGGGTGACGTCGAGGCTGCCCGCCCCGGCCTCGATCCTGTACGCGAAGGTGCCCTGCGGCCAGCCGAGCAGCGCGCCGAGCATCTGGCCGGTCTGGTTCGAGTCGTCGTCGATCGCCTGCTTGCCGAGGATGACCAGCTCCGGGCCCTCCCGCTCGACCACCGCCTTCAGGAGCTTGGCGACCGCCAGCGGCTCGCAGGCCACCTCGGTCTTCACCAGGATCGCCCGGTCGGCCCCCATCGCCAGCGCCGTGCGCAGCGTCTCCTGCGCCGCCTGCGGACCGATCGACACCGCAACGATCTCGCTGACCGTGCCCTTCTCCTTCAGACGGATCGCCTCCTCCACCGCAATCTCGTCGAACGGGTTCATCGACATCTTCACGTTCGCCAGCTCGACCCCGGAGCCGTCCGCCTTCACACGGATCTTGACGTTGTAGTCCACCACCCGCTTCACAGGCACCAGAACCTTCAT
>NZ_JAKSYP010000110.1:0-6652 GCF_022829625.1 Methylobacterium sp. E-046
TCGGTCCGCCCCGACGGCATCGTCAGCTTCATCGACGGCAAGACCTACAAGACGCTCAAGCGCCACCTCACCAGCCACGGCCTCGACCCGAAGAGCTACCGCGACCGCTACGGCCTGCCGTCCGACTACCCGATGGTCGCCGCGAGCTACGCCGAGCGGCGCTCCGCCCTCGCCAGGGCCATCGGCCTCGGCGTGCCGGGCGCGCGACGATCAGCGTAGGAGCGGCAGGAGCGGCGCGATCGTCCCGGCCGGCCGCAGGATCCCGGCCGGCCCAGTCCGCACGGGTCGACCCAGCGTCTCAGTCCACCCGAGCTCGATGATTCGAGCGCTCGGCGCCTCGATCGCGGTCTTCGCGACCGCTCGCGCGGCCCGGAACTTGGCAGCGCCGATCCAGCGCACGATCCAGTTCTCACGTCCGCGACGTGAGGCTGGTGCGCGCCCAGGCTTGGACCAGCGCTGGGCGGGGCGGACGTCGTCGTGCTTGACCGGAGACATGAGCGAAGCTCCCCTGATCGGGGTTTCAGGCAGAACTCAGTAGCGGTGCTGTAAGCGGCGCCGCATCACCCGTTCAGGGTAAGCTCGACCATTCGGCCGCCTCCTGCACGACCATCAGGAGGCGACGGCGTTCGTCGGGATTGGTGATGCGCCTGTAGGCCTGCAGCAGCAGCGCGCAATCGTCCTCGACGCCGCCATCGGATTTCATATCGACCGCGTTGGGCAGGTCGTACAGCGCAGCCGGCGGGACCTGGAGGGCTCCGGCGATACGCTGCAGCAGCGGGTTCGATGTCCGACCGTCAGCATGAGCGGGAGGAGTGGCACCCTCGTCCTCCAGGGGCTGCCCGATCGGCACCCGGTCGCTCGGTGGCGTCTTCGATCCCATGGCGGTTCCCGCGTCGGCCCACAGGCCGCATCAAGCCGGTATTCAAAATGCAATAGCCTGTCGGTGGATTAACGACGGCACGCAACAATTGCTCCATCTCGGAGCTTACCTCTTGAAGTTGTACCCGGCCGCCACGCTCAAGAATCCGTTCCTGGTTCGGATAAGCCTGCCCTATGCCGAGACCCAAGCTGAACGTCGACCGGACCTGTCCCGAAGCGTTTCGGCACGCACGCGACGCTCTGGACGTGGCCGGTCGCTGGGAGTGGGAGGCAGCCACAGATTCTGTGCGCTCCGATGCCTTCGTGGCGTTGTTGTTCAACGTCGACCCAGCGAAAGCCGAGACGGGCATTTCACGGGCCGCTTTTCAGGCGGCCATCCATCCTGAGGATCGCGAACGCATTCTCGGCCTGATCCGTCAATGCGCTCAGGAGGGCCGTGCGTATGTCACCGAATACCGCGTGATCGCGTTCGATGGGCAGACACGCTGGGTGCTGGCGCGAGATCGCTTCTCCTGTGATCAGGCCGGGCAGCCGCTGCGTGGAAGCGGCATGTTGGTGGACATCACCCACCTGCGGATGGCCGAGACGACATCCAGCGCGATCGTGCCCTACGCGGGAGAAGCGCCCCTGGATCGGGCGGCCGAGCACGCCATCGCGGCCCAGCGGGCGATCGTGGAGCTGCAGGACCCGGAGCTGAAGGTCCACGCCGACACCCTGCTGATGGCGCTGGGGCGCAAGCTCGCCGGCCAGGAGGTTCGGAACCGGCGCAGGCACATGAACTGAGCCCTGTCGTTCTGTCGCGCCAGCAAGATCGCGCACGGGCTGGCGGCGCCCCTCCTGCCATGGCACCTCGTGAGGATGACCAAGCCCAAGGTTCAGATCTGCGAGGTGAAGCTCGGAAGTGAATGGCGCTCCGTCAGCCTCACCGAGGCAGCAACCGAGCACGTCATGGCCGTGAAGCGCTGCCCGGCCTGCCACGGACGCGTGATGATCCTCGGCGCCTACAACTGGCCCAGCGTTCGCCGCACCATGTCACACCGGAAGTCGCATAGCGGCTGCCCGCTCAAGCCCGACACCTACACCGGGACGCCATCGCTGCACCCACAGGCACTGACCTAACTCTTCGTTCAGCTCCGCCATGCAATCGGATCGCAGTTCGGAGCGGCGCAAGGCCGATCCCAACGGTGCGGTGGCACAATACCGAGTGTTTCGGTTCTGCCGACCTGCGTCGTAGGGGGAATGGTCAAGCTATGTCGGCCGTGCACGCCCCGGTTGTGCGATTGGGCACAACTCAATTGGGCGTTACGTGGTTGGTGTGCGACAGAAGCTCTGGCCAGCCATGGCCGCGATACCGGGAAGCTGCCGACCGATGACCGCCATCAACAAGCCCAAAGTGACCACGGATGCCGACCGCGTGATCGGAGGCCGGATCGCAGCGCTCCGGGCAGCCCAAGGCCTGAGCCAGACGGTGCTGGGGCAGGCCTTGGGCGTGTCCTTCCAACAGGTCCAGAAGTACGAGAAGGGCCGCAATCGCATCGGCGTCGGGCGGCTGCAGGCGATCGCCGACGTCCTGAACGTGTCGGTCGAAACCTTCTTCGCCGGTCAACCGCGATCGGAGGGCGATGGGGCCGTGGCCACGACGTTCTTCAACGATCCGAAGGTGATGGAACTCGTCATGGCCTTCAACAGCATCTCGGACGCCACGACGCGCGCGAGCGTTCTGTCGATCGTGAAGGCCGCCGCCAGCCTGCGTCGGGAGTCGATCAGGGACCGTGCCTCCTGAAGCCGGGACGCTGATCATCGCCCTGCTGCCGGCTCATCACGCGGCGGCCGGCATGATGCGTGGCCCGGGGACTGGCCCTCGGCTCGGCCCGACACAGCGCGTCAGCCGCCGGCCATCCGTCGTAGACGTCTGCCCCTATCGCTCGTCGCTCCACCGGGACGGACATCCGACCGGGCGGACACCGATGCCGGGTACGGTGGTTTGAGCCGCGATGTCCGTGGCGATCGTCCGGTCTGCTCGAAGAACGGGAGCATCCGGGTTGCAGCACCGGAGAGGCCCGCGACGATGCCCCGGCCATTCGGCTGCGGCGACTCGCGCAGCCGTGCGAACGCGCGCAGCCTGACGGATCCATGTCGAGCGGAACCGGGATGGGGTCGATCCGCTCGCGGTTCGCGCGGATGAACGCGATGGCCGGGTCAATCTCGCGGAGACCTATCTCCGCGGCGGCGCGGGTGCGCGAACCGCCGCCCCTCGGAGAAGCGGCCTTGTGGGGCCGGCGGACCTGGGCGTCTCAGCCTGGGGCCTCCGTGTGGCCGAGTAAAGAACCGGTCGCTTCCTAAAGCACGCCTCCGGGCAGGTCGGCGGGCGGGAAGCTGGCACCGGCAGCCCGCAGGGCCTGCATCAGGGCGTTCAGCTGCGCGATGGTGATCGCCGGTTCGCCGGGACTGCCCTCAGCGCGCGCGACGACACTCACCGGCACCTTGGCGCGTTTGGCCAGATCCGCCGGTGCCAAGCGGATCGAGATCCGCGCCGCGAGAAGCTGCGGGCCTGTGATCACCACGCCAGTCCCTCAGAGAGAGCCCCGGTTCAAACATTGGCCGTCGGGATGAACCGGGATCGGTAGGCCTGGATTTCGCGCCGAGCCGCGGCGCTCATGCCGGGAAGCGTCGCGATCCTGCCCATGGGCATGAATAGCAGATGCTCCGGCGCGCCGATGCCGGCTGCCAACAATATCCTGGCGATCCGCCGGGGAAGCCGGCCTTCGAAAAGTTTGAGCGCGACCGACTCGGCCGCCATGACCGCATTGTCGGCGGCTAACGCCAGGAGGCGCGCGTTCTCATCCGGCAGGCTCATGTGCGCGCTCGTTTCCGAGACCGGATCCCGGCTCCGCCGCCCGATCCGATCACGGGGTGGCGGAAGCCTTCGACGGCCCAGCCCGTTGGATCAATCCGTCAACCGGTTGAGAGCGCACAGCTTATTGCCGTCCGGATCTCGAAGGTAGGCGAGGTACAGGCGACCCGACGGGCCCTGGCGCTCGCCCGGCGGGTCTTCGATGGCGGTGCCGCCGTTCGCGACGCCGGCGTCGTGCCAGGCCTTGGCCTCTTCCGGGCTCTCCACGGCGAAGCCGATGGTGCCGCCGTTTGCGCCAGTTGCGGGGTTCCCGTCGATCGGTTTGCTGATCATCAGGCGGCCGCCTCGATGGGCGTAGATCAGCCGCCCTCGCGGGTCCTCTTTACCGGGGCTGCCTCCCGTCGCGGCAAAGAGCGCATCGTAGAACGCCTTCGATCGGGCGAGATCGTTGCTGCCGATCATCACGTGGCTGAACACCGGGCTACCTCCCTGCTGGTGAGTCGTCGCATCTCTCGCGGCGGGAACGCTACTTGCCGCCACCGCTCTTGTAGGCATCGATGGCGCGCCGGCAGTTCGGGGACATCTGGCTCATGTTCTTCTTGAAGCAGGCGTCCATCTGCGGGCTGTTCGGATCGATGCCGGCACAAAACGTGATGGCGTCGCCCGCGCAGTAGGTCTGCAGATCCGCGTTGCCGCGTTGAAGCGTCTGTGCCGCGGCGGGAACGGCGATGGCGCCGAGGCTGACGGCGAGGATGAGGCTGCGCATTCTTGGTCCCTGGCCCAGACGGTTCGTCGATACCCTAACGAACCTAGCGACGGTTTTATCCCTTCCGCTCCGCAACCGGATCCCGACCCCGGTCACGAGGATGAACGCCCGGCCGGGTGTCGCGGTGAGCGGTCCACTCCCGGCTGGGACCACGGCTGCTGTGACGGCCGCAGCAATCGCTCTTACCCGGCCCGTGATCGCGTCCATCCCGTCGGCCCGGCGGTGGCGCAGGCCTATTCACACCGAGCCATTCCGGCGCCGCCGAGGTCTCGCGCCGCGGAGCGTGGTTTGAAGAACTGCTTCTACCGCGGCTAGTCATATCCAGGGGGCGCACAAGCGCCGCTCAGGCTGAAAAAAACTATCTTTGTCGCTCTCAGAAGCGCAGGGTACCTGAATCACCGGATCGGCTGAGCCAGGCTCCGGTGGCTGAGGGCCCCGTGTCCCCGCCTGTGTACGGATAGGCGGGCGCATGGCAGACCTTCTCCAGCTTCCAGTCAGGCCCCGTTCCCGGCATGCCCGGCGACCCTATCAGGTCCGCAAGCTGGACGGGGGCGGCGACGTGCTGACGACGCGGATCATCACGGCCCGCAACGACGCCGATGCGTCCCGACAGGCCTCAGATCTGGCCGATCGGAACCGGGTCGAACTCTGGTCGACGAGCCGTCTGGTGGGACAATTCGGACCATTGGACGACCCCATCGCCATTTCAATCAGGCTGCTGGCTGATCGATCGAGCATCACCCTCCGAGGGCGCCGCTTCTCATCCGCGACGCCCGTCGCAGAGTAAGATCATCACGCCGGTGAATAGGCCCGCGGTGTCGTAGCCGGCGCTCTGCCGGATCGATGATCGATATTTTTGCAAAAAGGATCTCTGCCATGATCGGCCAGAAGCGTTTCGGGCGTAAATTATCCCTTCGTTCCAAGATGGAGATCAAGCGTGATTTGACGATGATGGGAAAGGCTGACGACATTATACTCCGGTTGAATACCGAAAATCTGAGTCAGGAGGAGTTCGCTGCCATCGTCTCCGGGCTCATCGCCGAGCATCACATCACACCGGAGCGGGCGCAGATGTTGCTCGGTCTCTATGGCCGCGGCAAAGCCGCGCCCGCGTCGACCGGTGAGGTCTCGACGTGAGCGAGGGCGATTGCGGCATCCGCTGAAGCGGGCTTCGCGCGCCGCTGCGGCACGCGGCGGGTCAGCACCGGACGGCCGGTGACCGCGAGCCCGTTGCCCGCCGCCGGCTGGTTCCGTCATGGCCGCGTGCTTGCACGAGGGGCGGCGCGGCGGGGATCTGGGTACCGCACAGAGCGCCGGCCCGCGCCTCGCCATGGCGCTGGGCCGCGCCGGCGCTGAGAACGCGACGCAATGCGACCACTTGGATCTCGGGGGAGACCGCCGCCTCGATCCGACGCGCTCATCACCCGCGCCGGCAGCCTGCCGGCTCCCATCGGAGCCTGCCGCAACCCCGGGGGCATCTCCGTCCGGGCGCGATGCGGGGCGGGGCGCGGCTGAGTGACTGCAGGTGCAGACAATGCGCCGGGTCTGAGGTCGTCGTGTCGGCTCTTGCCTCGCCGGCGATCAGGCCAAAATGAGCGCGGCTCCGCATGAGAAGCGGAATCAGGTTCGATTCTGGAACTACGTAGCCAATACGTAGCTGTTGCTTGAGTCCCTCGTCGTCCTTTGGCGTCGGGGAGCCGCTATCCCAGCTGATATGGCCTGACTGGCAGCGGTTAGACTGTCTTGAGGCGCGCGGGGGCGCGCAGGTTTCACTTGCCAAAGCAATTTTCAACCAATACAAGCGGCGCAATAACGGTTCATTAACCTTCGCCATTGGTCTCATCACAGGAGCTGAGACGGTGCCGCTCGAACCCGAAACCTCTGTACCCGCCGGTGTTCTCACAGCTCATCGCGGGATCGGATTGTCGGAGGAGGCCGAGCACGCAGCAGGCCAGCTGGTTGAGCAGGTGAGCGGGGCTGCAGAGACCGTCGCCGATGCGGTTCTGCCCCCCGCGCCCTTCGTGGTTGGCGGCCTGCGTCTGGACTGGGCGGCCAAGCGGAGCCTGGACGTCGGCGTGGCGGTGACGGCGCTGTTCGTGCTTCTGCCGCTGCTGCTGCTGATCGCGGTTCTGGTCTGGGCCGGCGACCGGCAG
>NZ_JAKSYP010000111.1:0-2237 GCF_022829625.1 Methylobacterium sp. E-046
CTGCCGGTCGCCGGCCCAGACCAGAACCGCGATCAGCAGCAGCAGCGGCAGAAGCACGAACAGCGCCGTCACCGCCACGCCGACGTCCAGGCTCCGCTTGGCCGCCCAGTCCAGACGCAGGCCGCCAACCACGAAGGGCGCCGCCGGCAAAGCTGACTCCGCGACGCGGGCCACATTCGAGTCGACCATCTTGGTCATCGCGCCGATCTCAGGATTATCTTGAAAAATGAAATCACCGGACGCATCGCGGTGTACAGCTGTATCCGACATAATCTGACTGCTTTACGATCATGAACAACTCGGATGATCATGATTTTTCGACAGGATACCAAATATACCCTGTGACGAACCGCGGCGGCCCCGTGAAAGACCAACACCGCCACGCGATCAGAATTCAACCGTTAAGCGTCGTTAATATTGTCGATAGTGCGGCACGTCTACTGCTGATGAGTAGTCTGCATCACAGGGATGTGTTGAGTGCACGCAGTACTTTTCAAGTACACAACCATAGATAGCGTATTTTGAGGATAAATTCGCCTACAAGTCGTCGCAGGCAGCAGGATTTTTCACGCTCGGCGCGCCTGCAGCCGCTCGGCTTCGTCCCGCCACGCGTCGCGCTCGACCTGCACGGCCTCGATCAGGGCGTGCAGGTTCCCCGCGTCGATCGCGGTTTCCATCAACATGTCCTGAGCGAGGGCGAGCTGCTCGCGCAGGTCGGCGTTCTCACGCGCGAGGGCGACGAGAAGGGCGGTTACATCATCGCCCATCAGGCCTGCTCCGGATCCGAGAGCGGTCTCTATCCCCGCTCAAGCTGCGCAGCAATCGCGTTCGTGTCCGGTGCGACTGCGCCGCCGTGGCCGCACCGGGAGCCGAAGGGAGCCGATGGAAGTCACGGAAAGTCGGAGGGAGGGCAGAGCCCGATGCCGCGGTTGCGGCGCTCGACCTCAGTCCGGTCGCCGACGGCACGCGGGCGCGGGCGCGGAGCGGTTGACCGGCACGCCGCCCGCCTGCCCTGAACGGAAGCAGGCTCCGCGCCGTCAAGCCTCGGAACACCACCCGGATGATCGCCCTGGCGGCGGCGCGGCACGGGCACGCGCGGGTTGAGGGGCCTCACGGGAGCGGAGCGGAGGGTGGCCGCCCCCGGCGACCGGCCGACCTGCCAGACCGCCGGAGATCGCTTGCGGACATCGCCCGTCCGATTGGAACCGGATCAAGGGCGCTCGGCGTGACATGGGGCTCGCGTTCCGATCTGATACGGACGTGAACGCCTTCGCGACGCGTCCATGAGCGCGGTATCCGGCCATGCAGTACCATCTGCGGATCGCCAGACCTCGGCCCCAAGGCAGCGTGGACATCCACAGCACGGCCTTCAACGCGCCGACCATCGGGGCCGCGATCGCCCGCTCCGCCGAGATGGTGGACGGCTTCCTGGGCGACCGACCGGGGGTCGCCATGCTGACCAGTTCGTATCGCGGCCTGGTGTGGTCACAGCGCCATAAGATGCCCGAGCCGCCGTTCTCCTGAACCCGGCGACAGGACGACCGCCGCGGCATTTCCCGCTCCGGCTGCCCCGGCCCGAGCACGGCGTCGCGGGAGCGTCTTCTCCAAGGTCAGCCCGCGCTCCAGGCCCGACCCGCGCGGCGTGCTCCGCGCACGCCTCACGGCGCGACAGCGCAGGCTCGTCGCGGTGATCGCCGAGCGCGATGGGCTGCCAGCCGGCCGTCCGATCCGCCGGACGGCCAAACCGGGGAACGTCATCGCCGCGGTCGAGGCCATGGCGGCCCGAGAGGCAGTCCTAGAGGCGAACGAAGAGGCGAACGGTGCTCCGCGCCGAAGCTGTACCGGCGCGTTTCCCGAGCCCGCGGCGCGTTTCCCAAGCCCGAGATACCTTGAAACGCGAAATATCCTGGAACGCGAGACACCCCGGGAGCGGGTGCTCCCAGGGTGTCGCCGACCTCGCGGCCAGTTTGATCGGGCTGGGGATGCGAAGGTCAACCGGACGGCCGGTCTGCCGCGGCGGCGGGCGATGGGAGGACCCGTCCGCCTCGCCCGCCGCGTCTCCCGGCGCAATGGCCGGGAGCAGTCCGACCGATCTCAGTACGAGCCGAACTTGTAGTTCAGGCCTGCGCGGACGACGGCGAACTCGTCGGAGCGGCGGCCGACCGGGCTGTAGAAGGCCGGGACGTTGGAGGCGGCGTTGATCACGAACGCGCCCTGGTTGCGGGTGTTGCGGTCGA
>NZ_JAKSYP010000113.1:0-4548 GCF_022829625.1 Methylobacterium sp. E-046
GACAAGGCGGCCAAGGATGGCTTGGCGTGATCCCCATGCGCCGCTCCTTCGCGCTCCTGGCCGCTCTAGCCACCCTCGCCTGCCTTCCTGCTGCGGTTGGTGCCCAGACCCCGTCGGGGCCGCCGCGAAAGCCTGCGGAAGGCACGACGCCCGCGGGCGAGGAGGCCGCATCCGCGGTCGGACCCGGCAGTGCTCGATCGCTGCCGGCAGCGCGCGGACAGCCAGAAGCTCAAGGAAGGGCCAGAGCGGAAGGCCTTCATGGGGACGTGCGTCACACCGGAGGATTGAAGCGCGGCTTCGCTCAGCTTCTCCTGCCTCTTTTGAGAACCCACTCCCCGAGTGTCCCTTGAACGCGTTCGCTCGTCGGATGTAGCCGACCACGGTCCGCGGATCCCGGTGGCCCGACTGATCCATGATGCAATCATGCAGACGTCTACCTGCCATCTTGCGGATATCTAGCGGAAATCATGCGCGTAGATTTCTAGCGTCTATCGAAGGCCTCGACCGCCATTTCCAGCGCCTCCGCGATGGTGATCCGGCGATGGTAGGCGATCCGGCGCAACGCTTCGTGAGCCTCCGGCTTGATCCTGGTGGCGAACGGCTCCCGGCCGGTCCGCCGGAGCGTGCGGCCGTCCACCTTGCCCGGATCGAACGCGGCTGGCGGCGGGGCGGCTTCTGCTGGAGCCGCCTGCACGGGCGCCAGTTGGGCAGGGGACGCGGGCTCGGCCGATGCGACCGCCTCCAGCTCCGGCGCGGCCGGGGAAATAGGCTCGACCTGCTCGACGGCCACGTCCTGCTCTTCCTGATCCTGCGCCGCCATCAGGCGAGCGACGGCTTCCGCATCTATGCTGGCGCGATTTCGGGGTTTCGGGGCCATCACAACGACTCCAGGCGGGCGCGAACTGCGGTGGCGAGCGCAGCGAACTCATGACCGGACGGGGACTCAGGCGGAACCGCCTCCCCTGCCGACAGGGCGTCGGCGACGATCGCCTTCAAGGTGATCGGCGGCGCCACGGGTTCGGTGAGGCCGGCCAGCGTTCCGACGACATCGCGCCCGGAGCCGGTACGGCGGTCTACGCGGGACGGGACGACCAGGATATCTGGCCGCCCTCGCCCTCCTGCCTTCCGGTGGCGGCGCACGATCCCGACGGTCTCGGCCGCGCCGCGAATATCGAGCATCGAGGCGCCGACCGGGATCAGCGCCAGGTCGACGATAGCCACCACAGCTCCGAACGCGGCGCCCAGCGCCCCGGGCGCGTCGATCACAACGAAGTCGGCATCCTGCGCCCGCACGGACTTGGTCCAGGCTGCGACCGCCTTCGCCTCGACCTCTTCGAGGAGCTGCGCTGCGACCGGGAAGGGCAGCAGGCCCATCTCGCCGACCGCTACGGCGTGGCCGGCCGGGTCGGCATCCAGAACCACGACCTTCGCGCCGTCACGCGTCAGCACGGCCGCGAGGTTCAGGGCGATCGACGTTTTGCCGACGCCGCCCTTCGTTGAGGCCAATCCGATCAGCTTCGCCATGCAGCAACCTATCCGCCAGATATCCGCTATCTGTCCGCAAGAAAGTTTCTTTCTGGCTACCATCCAGATGCCAGATTACGGTTAACGGGCCGTTAACCTCTGGGCCGCAGATTGCAAATCGTGTCAGCGGCCACCTTGGACCTGCAGCTGATCGAGCCGGGCAGGGCCTACCAATGATTGAGACTGCTCTCCTTGCCGCCCTGACGGCAGCACTAAGTGCCGCAGCCGTCAGCGCCGTCAGCGGGCCCGGAGCCGAATGACCACCGCAGCTTTTCTCGTGATGCTGGCCGGCACGCTGGGTGCCATCGGTATCGCGGTTCTGGCGCTCGAGCAGGCGCCGCTACGCCGTCGATGACACCTGCGCCTGACGCCGACCGCCTCACCCTTGAGCTTGAGGTGGCGGAACTCCGCCAGCAGCTGGCAGCCGCCCAGGATATGCTGGTGGAGACCGCAATCGACGCCGGCCAGCTACACGCCCGGATCGACAGTCTGCAGAACGAACTGGTCCGCGTGCGGGCCGATCGGGACGCTTGGCGCGCTGCAGCTCGGGCGGGTAGAGCGGTAGCTTAAGCGGCTGGCTCGGCCATCTCGACCACCTCGCAGGTATCGGCCCGCAGCCGCCAGTCTACGATGCTGGCGGCCCGGCAGAACATCGTCTTGGCTGCGTCGGCAGCTGCCTCCCCGTAGCTGGCAGGCACAATGCTCTGTTGCTGTATGATCTGGCGGTCGTAGCCGCGACCATCTGAAACTGTCTTGTGAAATTTGACGAGGAACGTGCGCATGGCGTGCACCCCGGTTCGAGTCGGCGGGGAGCTTAGAACTACGTAGGGCAGGGCGCTATATGCGGTGCCACGTTCAGCCCCCCAGACATGACGCAGCGGGCCTCCTTTGTAGCTCAAGCCTTAATCGAGATGTTGCCTGTGCCGCATTTTAGTTTCAATGTAACTTGCAAAATAATTATAGAATTTTTTGTAATGAGATCCCTTAACCGATACAAGTTCATCTGCCTCTTTCTGTTGTTCTATTGATAAATACCCCCAAGTACGGACAACGTATCGGTGATGCATCTCTTCGGATCTAATACATTGGGCAATTTGTTCTCGATATTTTAGGCTGTCACAGGCTTGCCCAATCGCGTGTTCAGGCACGGGCAGATAGTTGTCGTCGGTCCGCGGCACTGGATAGGGAACGGTGTCCGCGGTGGCCGCGGTGGCCGAAAGCAGCAGGGCGACGGCGCATGCGGTGGCGCGGGTTCGTGTCATGAGTCGGCGTCCTTATAGGCTCGTCCGACTGAATGCTGTCACAAACCCATTAAGCTAAGGGTTCAAGAGTAGAGCGGGTTCAGCGGCTTGTCTCACGACAAGACGCCGGCACACATTCGGCGCTAGCGGGTGCCCTCTTCGAGGAACGCGACCTCCTCGTCTCGCACGTACACCCCGCGCTTCGCCATCCTGCATTCCGCTGTACGGCCGAGATGTAGAACAAGCCGGAAACGCGGTTAGGAGAGGGACCAAGAACACGGTCACCACTCAGGAGCGTGTCATGGCAACACGCGAACAGAACAGCACGTGTTGCCTGCCTGTAAATTATGCTGTGCAAGGATGACCGCAGCGCTCGGCCCGGGGGCCGAGCGCCGGAAGACCCGCACCGAGGCCTACTCCCCCCCTGGCCTCGGTGCAGCCTCGTCGGCGCAGTCGTGCTCAGAGCTTGTCGTCTGGCTCGGTCGGCTCCACGCTCGTGCCCAATGCACCACCGTTCACCATAGTCGCGGTGGGTTTGCCCCCGCTTGCTGAGCCCGTACGTTCAGCGGTCCGTATATCCGATTGGTGGCGCTGCTCGCGGGTTTTTTCCCGACGCGTTGGGATGTACCGCCAAGGCGCCGTAGCTTCACCCAAGCGAAGAGCGGTCGGCGAACGATTAAAAAACGCAGCGAGCACAACCCACGGCACAACAAATGTAATAAATGCGGCCAGACCCATGGCGATCCTCCTGTAAAAATTTGGGTATTTTAAATAAACCTCGGGCGAGCAGCATTTGATCCTCACTGTTGTATTCGCCGCACCTGGGTCGCAGTCCACACCCCGCCCCGGGCGGCTGGGATGCCCCGGGCGTTCAGCGCACCCGCGATCTGGCGAAGGGAAACGGCGCCTTCGGCACGCACGGCGGCGATCACCGGCGCGAGATCCAGAGCGCGTTCCTCGGCCCGCTGCGTCTGGCGCGCACGGCTGCGCACCTGACCGACCTCGCGGTTCGACAGGTTCTCCGGCTTGCCCAAGCGGACGCCCCGGGCCTTCGCCGCCGCCAGCGCGGCCTTGGTGCGGGCGCTGATCATCTTGCGCTCGGCCTGGGCGACCACGGCCATGATGCCGACCACTAACTCGTTCGCCTCGGGCATGTCGGCCGCCACGAACCGGACGCCGGCCTTCTGGAGGTTCAGGAGAAAGGCGGCATCGCGGGACAGCCGATCGAGCTTGGCGATGACCAGCGTGGCCCCGTGCAGTCGGCACAGCGCCATGGCTTCCGAGAGGCGAGGGCGGTTGTCCCGGGAGCCGCTCTCGACCTCGACCAGCTCTGCAACGTGGCGCCAGGAGCCACCCGCGAGGAAGTCGGCCACGGCTCGCCGCTGCGCCTCCAGCCCGAGCCCGGATCGGCCTTGCCGTTCGGTCGAGACCCGCAGGTAGGAGACGAAGGCGGAAGCCATGCTGATTTCGCGGGGTGTCTCGTTGGGTCGAACGAGCGTTTAACCGGATGAAACACCCCCGCGCGATGACGCCGGGGACACACCGAGGCTTCCTCGGAACTGCCTTGGAGCCTATTCAGGACTATTCGTCGCGGTGCGGTCGGAGATGCGCAAGGCTGGGCGAGCCGCGATGCTACGGCCGCCCGGCTGTTCCTGACCCTCAAACAGGGTGTGGCATTGGTTCTCTGGTACGGATTGCTGCGGCATGGCACCTCGTGAGGATGACCAAGCCCAAGGCTCAGACCTGCGAGGCGAAGATCGAAGGTACGTGGCGTCCCATCAGC
>NZ_JAKSYP010000136.1:0-48304 GCF_022829625.1 Methylobacterium sp. E-046
CGAACCTCGAAGGGCAAATTCTACCGCTACGTTGGCGGCCAACCGCCGTCCAGTGCGATGTTGAAGCTGGTGAACATGATCGGCGCGACGGTTCGCTGAGGGTTCAGGCGCAGGGTCGAGAGGCCCTGCGTCTTTCGTTTGAGGCGGGTGTGAGGCGGTTTTGATGTAGGGAATGTAGGAGATGTAGACCTCTTCATTCCTCTGGAAGAAAAAGACGAACTGGTTAGAGGAATGGGTTCGGGGCCTCCTCCGCCTACACACCCTACACGCATGCATTCCTTGGATGCGCCGCCTCGGCGAACCGCCATCCCAGTGAAGATCTCGGGCATGACCGCCGCCTCCGCGGCAACGATCACGCGCGCTCCCACCGCCTTATCTTGGCCGACGCCTCCTCGCCCTACCGGCGATCCAGGATCTGCCCCTAGCGCTCGACCACCTTCTCAGTCTCCCTCTTGAAGGTCGGACCTCAATTCGGATTGTCTCGGACGTTCACCGGCCCGGTGGACGAGAACATCACCGCGAGCGTCACAGTTGAGGCATCGTCGAGGGCGGTCTACGGCGAGGTGCGCGCGCGTTCGCTCGTTCGGGAAGATCGAGGCTAGTCCTGGAAGGGCGGCAGCTTCACCGCTGGCATCCCGTCATGACCCCAGGGCTCGGTGGACAGGCGCCGGCACAAGCCGCGGACGCCGTCGGTCCGGCTGCTCGGGATCATCCTGCTGATCGTCGCCGGTACGATCGACCCAGACCGTCGTGCGGATCGTGGCGTCGAACTCCTGGACGACGTCGCAGCCTGGATCTTGGCGCTTCTGGCCGAGCACCGACATCGCGGACAGGCGGGAGGGGAGGCCGAACCGTCCACTTCAACGGCGTGCGTCTGGATCCCGACCTTGATCAAGGACCCTGCGAGATCCTGGTGATCGTGGTTGCGGCGCATCGGCCAACCTCGCATCTGGACGATCACAGAGGCTTTGTCGCCGAAAATGCTCTGTGCCGACCAAGCCCGCGCCCAGGAAGCTTCTGCCGACCCGCCGACGTTCGACCAAACCATTGCGCGAGCGAGAGATTTCGCCTGAACTTGCCCCGACATAGCAGACCGGATCGGCCTTCAAAACCAGCGGTACGCCAACAGCGTACGGTGGGTTCGATTCCCATCCGCTTCCGCCAGGACCCGTCACCCGCCGGCCCGATCCGGCGGCGCCCGGATCTCACATCGCTCCGAGCGCCCGCGGGAGCCACAGGGACAGGGCCGGCCAGTAGGTCACGAGGACCAGGAAGGCCAGCATCGTCAGCAGCCAGGGCAGCACCGCCACGGTCAGCTCCGAGATGCCCATGTGGGCGATGCCGCTCGCCACGTAGAGGTTGAGCCCCACCGGCGGGTGGCAGAGGCCGACCTCCATGTTGACCGCCATGATGATCCCGAAATGGATCGGGTCGATCCCGAGCTTGACGGCGATCGGGAACAGGATCGGCGCCATGATCAGCAGGATCGAGGACGGCTCCATCACGTTGCCGGCGATCAGCAGGATGATGTTGACCACGAGCAGGAAGACCAGCGGGCTGAAGTTCATCGCGATCAGCCACGCCGCCATCGTCTGCGGAATGTTCTCCGAGGTCATCAGGAAGGAGAACAGCACCGCGTTGGTGATGATGTAGAGCAGCATCGCGCTCATGTTGGCCGAGGCCAGCAGCACCCGGGGCACGTCGGAGAGCTTCAGGTCGCGGTAGACGAACACCGCGATGACGAAGGCGTAGACCGCGGCGGTGGCCGCCGCCTCGGTGGGCGTGAAGATCCCGGCATAGATGCCGCCGATCACCATCACGACGAGGAACAGGCCCCAGACGCTCTCGCGGAACGCCCGGAGCCGCGCTCCCCAGGAGGCTCTCGGCATGCGCGGGTAGCCGCGGCGCTTGGCGATGACGAAGGTCACCGCGCCGAGCATGAACGAGAGCACGAGTCCCGGCATCACGCCCGCGAGGAACAGGGTGCCGATCGAGGAATTCGTCGACACCCCGTAGAGCACGAGGATGATCGAGGGCGGGACCAGGATCCCCAGTGCCCCCGAGGTGGTGATGACACCGGCGCCGAAGCGCTTCGGGTAGCCCTCGGCCACCATGGCCGGCAGGATGATCGAGCCGATCGCCACCACGGTCGCCACGCTCGATCCCGACACGGCGGCAAACATCGCGCAGGCGACGACGCCCGCGAGCCCCAGGCCCCCGGGCCAGTGGCCGACCAGCGAGGTCGTGAAGGCGATCATCCGCCGGGCCACGCCGCCCTGGGCCAGGAAGTTGCCGGCCAGGATGAAGAACGGGATCGCCATGATCGAGAAGTTCTCGATCCCAGTGAACAGCTTGAGGGCCACGCTCTCGACCGGCACCTGCGTCAGGGTGAACAGGAAGGTCAGCACCGTCAGGCCGAGCGCGATCGAGATCGGCATGCCGGTGAGCATGAGGGCGATGAGGAGCCCGAAGATGATCAGGCCGCTCATGCGGGTCCTCTCATGCCGGGCCTCCCTCGCGGCCGAGCTGGATCGGGTCGACGCCCTCGACCGTCGCGACCCCGTCGACATGGGCGTGGTCGCGCGCTGGCAGGTGCCCGGTCCTCAGGAAGGTCCAGGCGACCTGGAGGAAGCGGAAGCACATCAGGTAGGAGCCCAGCGGGATCGCGAGGTAGACGATCCAGACCGGGATCTCCATGTCGGGCGTGGTCTGGTCGGTGTGGCCGATGCGCCAGACGAAGCTCGCGCCGAGCGTCCCGACGATGCCGGTGAACAGGGCCCCCGCGGCGAGGCTGAGGAGCACCATGACCCGTCGCGCCCCCGGCGGCAGCCGGTTGACCAGCACGTCGACGCCGACGTGGATGCCGGTGCGTACGCCGTAGGCCGCGCCGAACTTGGCGACCCAGATGAACATGTAGATGCACAGTTCCTGCGACCAGCCGAAGTCGATCCAGTCGGTGTAGTCCTGCAGGGCGGGGATGCCGGAGAGGAACCGGTGCACCACGGTGGCGAAGGTGATGACGGTCGCCGCCGCCATCAGCGTGCCGATCAGCACCTCTTCGAGCCGGTTCAGGATCTTCAGCAGCATGGTCGGGCGGCCGGGCGCGGGATCAGGGGCGCGGCATCAGTTGTTCGGCGCCGCCCCAGCTGCCCCGGCCTCCTTGTTGAGGGCGGCGATCAGATCCTTGCCGACGCGGGAGGCCATCTCGCGCTGGACCGGGGCGAGCGCCTTGCGCCACGCCGCGTTCTCGGCCTCCGTCGGGGTGTAGACCGCGGTCTTGCCGGTGGCGCGGATGTCGGCCAGCGCCTGCGCGTTCTGCTTGTCGGCGATCTCGTGCTCGTAGGCGGTCGCCTCCGTCATGGCGCCCTCCAGCATGGTGCGGATGCCGGCGGGCAGGCCGTCCCAGAAGCCCTTGTTCACGATCACGGCGTAGCCGACGTAGCCGTGATGGGTCAGCGTGGCGTGCTTCTGGACCTCGTTGAGCTTCTGCGTGGTGACGTTCGAGGGCGGGTTCTCCTGCCCGTCGACCACCCCGGTCTGCAGGGCCTGGTACAGCTCCGAGAAGGCCAGCACCTGGGGCAGCGCGCCGAGCTGCTTGAACTGGGCCTCCAGCACCTTCGAGGACTGGATGCGGAACTTCAAGCCGCGCATGTCCTCCGGCGCGTGCATCGGCTTGTTCGACGTCAGGATCTTGAAGCCGTTGTCCCAGTAGCCGAGGCCCGTGATGCCCTTGGACTCGAGCTTCTTGAACAGCCCCTGCCCGATCGGCCCGTCCTGGACGCGGCGCAGCACCTGCTCGTTGGGGAAGATGTAGGGCAGGTCGAAGGCCTCGTACTCCTTCACGCCGAGGGGGCCGAACTTGCTCGTGGACGGCGCCAGCATCTGCACGGCGCCGAGCTGGAGCATCTCCACCTCCTCCTTGTCCTTGTAGAGCGTGCTGTTCGGGTAGATCTCGACCTTCACGGCGCCGTTCGTGCGCGCCTCGGCGAGCTGCTTGAAGCGCTCGGCACCCTGCCCCTTGGGCGTGTCCGTGGTGGTGACGTGGCTGAACTTGATGACGATCGGCGCCTGCGCGGCGGCCGGGGTCGCGAGGGCGGTCGCGAGGGCGAGCGGGCCGAGGAACGGGATTCTCATGGCATCCTCCCAGTTCGATCCTGCGTCTGCGCGCGAATCGTATTTTAGATCTTAGATACTGTTACACGCCGCCGGCTGTCACCCTCGCCGCAGGAACGGACAGGTTCGAGCCCCCGTCCCGGAGATGGGGCGATGCCGGCGCGACGGCGCCCTATCGGGCGCGCCGTCGTCGGCCGCAGATCAAGCGAGGTTCCCGAGGCCGGACGCGCGATGTCGCTCGCGGCCGCCCGCCGGGCGATGATGGGGGTCGTGCCGGCGAAATTGCCGGACGTGATACGCGCGCAGGAAGACTCCATTTCGGAGATCTCCGTGTCGATGCGCACTTCTAACATCCTGCGCGATATTGGCTTGCGACGTGATCGATAAAACACTTCCCAAAGAGCGTAGCATGGCGAGGATGAGATCGTGTGCGCGGCACCTATGCTCCGGTAAGAAAATGATGTGCTTGCAAAAACTGGGGATCTGAAGCCAGCATCCCGCGGGGATCCATGCGCCGGCCGCCCTGGCGGGACCCGTACGGTCGATACGCGGACGCCGGCGTCGTCACGGGCAAGGTCCGACAGCGAGAACGGGCCACCACGGCCGGGGGAGGAACGAGGTCATGGCGTCGAAGGATGCGAGCGGTCACAATCCCCTCCTCGACTGGCGGCCCGACCCGTCCGCCATCGCCTTCGTGGGCCGGGACCTGCAGCGGCCCGAATGCATCCTGGCGGTCCCGGACGGGACGCTGTTCACCGCCGACGCCCGCGGCGGCGTCATGCGGATCGCGCCTGACGGAACGCAGCGGCTGATCGCCCAGGAAGGCCCCCACCCGCCCGACGCGCCGGCGGCGTCCCCCAGCCTCCTCGACGGCACCTTGCCGAACGGGCTCGCCTTCGATCGGAACGGCGATTTCCTGATCTCGAATTTCGGGACGGACCGGCTGGAGCGGATGGACGGCACCGGCCGCACCACGGTGCTGCTGGACAGCATCGAGGGCACGCCGTTGGGCAAGGTCAACTTCGTGCTGCGCGACAGCCGCAACCGGTTGTGGGTGACGGTTTCGACGCGGGTGAATCCCTGGAGCGACGCCATCCGCAAGGATCTGGACGACGGCTACGTCGTCCTCATCGACGCGCGCGGGGCGCGCATCGTCGCGGACGGGCTCCACTTCACCAACGAGCTGCGCCTGGATGCCCGCGAGGCGTGGCTGTACATCGCCGAGACGACCGCCAAGCGGATCACCCGCTTCCGGGTGACGGCGGACGGGTCGCTCGTCGACCGCGAGATCTTCGGTCCGTCGAGCCTCGGTCGCGGGCTGATCGACGGGATCGCATTCGACGCCTGCGGCAATCTCTGGGGCACCATGATCCTGGCCGACCGCCTGATCGCGCTCACGCCCAGGGGCGACCTGATCGAGCTGCTCGACGACGGCGACAGGGCGGGACTGGATCGTTTCGAGGCCGCGTTCGCCACCGGCCGCCCGGTTCCGTTCGAGACGATGTTGGGCTGCGGGGGAACGCTGGCGCCGCTGATCACGAGCGTGACTTTCGGGGGACCGGATCTGCGGACGGTCTACCTCGGGAGCCTGAAAGGTGACCGCCTGCCCGCCTTCCGATCCCCCGTGGCGGGCCAGCCGATGGCGCATTGGCGCTTTTGATCCGGGGTCCCCCCACCGGGCGTCCCCCTCGGCTCAACCGGTCATCGGCAGGCGAGACCACGCCTCGGACGGGCGATTGCATTTTGAATGCACGTATTCGAAGCTGCCCGCGCGCACCGCCCCGGCGAGCGGCGAGCGGCGGGCGCGGAGGAGGACGACCCATGAGCACCCGGCGCGATTTCCTGCACCTCTCCGCGGCCGTGACGGCGGCCGGTGCGCTGGCGACACCGGCCGCCGCCCTGACGCCCGCCGCGCAGACCCCCGCCGGCGGTCCGGGCCGCCCGATCCCGCCCGCGGGGGGCGATGCCCTGCGCCTCGTCACCTTCCTGCCCGACGCGGGCGCCGCCCCCCGCCTCGGCGCCGTGCGCGCTGACGGGCGCGTCGTCGACCTGTCGCGCGCCGCCCTGCCCGGATTCGACCCGGCCCGGATGGTGTCGCTGATCGAGGCCGGCCCAGCGGCGCTCGACGCCGTCCGCCGCGCCGCGGCCGCGGGCGACGGCCCCTCCGTGGAGACCGTCCGGCTCCTCGCGCCGATCCCGGCGCCAACGCGCAACATCTACGCGGTCGGCTGGAACTACCTGGAGCACTTCGCCGAGGGACAGGCGGTGCGCGGCACGAACGCCGAGTACCCGGCCCATCCGGTGTTCTTCACCAAGGGCGTCAACACGGTGAATGGCCCCTACGACCCGATCCCGTACGACCCGGAGGTCTCGACCGCGATCGACTGGGAGGTGGAACTCGCCGTGATCATCGGCACGGGCGGGCGCAACATCCGGGAAGCCGACGCGATGAGCCACGTCTTCGGCTACAGCGTCATCAACGACACAACCGCCCGCGACCTGCAGATCAAGCTGCACGGCGGTCAGTGGTTCAAGGGCAAGAGCCTGGACGGCTACGGCCCGATCGGTCCCTGGATCGTGCCGGCCTCCGACTTGGATCCCGCGAACCTGCACCTGATCACTCGGGTCAACGGCGTGGTGAAGCAGGATGCCTCGACGCAGCAGATGTACTTCAAGGTGGCCCGCATCATCGCCGAGCTGTCGCACGGCCTCACCCTGGTGCCGGGCGACATCATCGCCACGGGCACGCCGCCCGGCATCGGCAACGCGCGCAAGCCGCCGGAATTCCTCAAGCCGGGCGACGTCATGGAGACCGAGATCGTCGGCCTTGGCACCCTGCGCAACGTGATCCAGGCGGTGCCCGCCTGAGCCGCGTTCCCGGCGGGGCGATCCGGGCCGGGACCGGCGGGGCAGCGACCGCCGCGGGCGGGTTATCCCCACCGCCGCGGAGCGTTGCGGCGAGGATCCCCGTCACGGTGCCGCGATCAACCCGAGACCGGCGCGCGGCGACCCCAAGCATCGCGGATGACTGCGGGGTGACTGCGAGATGACCCGCGGGGGTTTCGGCGCAGGTCGGTGCCGGATGGATCCGCCTCTCCGAGGCGGTATCCCGCCATCCATCTTCATGCGATTTGAACCGATCCATCAATTATCGGTGCTGTCGGGGCGACAAGCTTCGGAAAACTGGCAATAATGCTGATCGGAACGGCGGGTCTCTTGCCTCGTTTCCCGTGATCGGTCGTCCTGCTGGTGATCCTGTGAAGTACCGTCCCGACGCCCTCGTCCCGCCGGCTGCCGGCCCCGCGCCGAGGCCGGCCATGCTGGACCGGCTCGCCACGCTCCTCCCGTCCGGCGCCCGCGCGGCCCTGCGGACCCTGGCCGCGCGCCGGCCGGCGCGTCAGGCCGAAGCCGGGCCTACCATCCTGCCCGGCCTCGACACGAAGCCCGCGGCGATGCCGCCTCTGCACGCGCCGGCCGCCACGAACGACAATCCGCTCCAGACCGTGCACGAGGCCGTGGAGCGGGATCTGCGCGCCGGCGGCTACCTCGGGTGAGGCCGGGGGTGAGGCTCGCGTGAGACGCTCCGGCCGTCAGCGTCCGGCGGGTCCGGGGCGGCCGGTCGTCCCGGCTTCGACCCAGTGGCAGGCCGTGGTGCCGCGCACGCCCGCGCAGTCGTAGCTCTGGCCGCCCAGCGAGACCCGGTCGGCGATGCCGGTGATCTCGGTGCGGGGCAGCGTGGCGCAGCCGAGATGATCCGCCTTCGGATCGGCCAGCTGCGCGGCGGCCGCCTGCGCGCCGCCGCGCATCAGCATCCGGTAATTCGCCAGGGAGGGGCAGCCGATCAGCGGCGGCCCACCGCGGCGGTCCGTATTGCCCTTGTCTGTCCCGCCCTTGTCCGGACCGCCCTTGTCGGACCCGGCCCGGCCCGGTGCCCGGCCCGCCTGCTGGCCGAGGGCCGGCACCGCCGAGAGGGCGAGCGCCAGGGCCGCGATGCGGAGAAGCCTGCCTGTCATGCCCGGCTCCCTACCACGGCGCGTCCGCGGTTGCGCCCCGTATCGACGCCGCGGGCAGCCGGTCGCGGCGGTCTGCGCGGGCGTCAACGCCCGGCTGCGGACGTTCAGGCTTGACCGGAGGCCCGCCATTTGCGAGCCCCCGGGCGGGTTACGCAGGCGAGAGCGGAGCATCGGCCATGGCGACGGCGATCGACAGCGACCAGAAGCTGCACCTGGTCTTCGGCGGCGAATTGCAGGATCTCGACGGCGTCCGCTTCCGGGACATCAAGAACCTCGACATCGTCGGCATCTACCCGGACTACGCCTCCGCGCAGGCCGCGTGGCGGGCCAAGGCCCAGGCCACCGTCGACAGCGCGCAGACCCGCTACTTCGTGGTCCACCTGCACCGGCTGCTGGAGCCCCAGGTTCCCTGAACGGGGCTCGGCCTGCGTGGTGATCGCGCGAACAGGCCGCGTGAAGGCATTGTGACACTTCCTGCCCGCTGCTAAGAGCCTCGCCCGTCATCGCATCGTTCCGGCCCGGCCTGGGACCGGTCATCGGAGCGCGGCGGGCAGACCGGCCGCGAGTGAGCGGCCGCCCATGAAATCGTCGATCAAGATCGTCGCCGGAAATGCCAGCCGGCCCTTGGCCGAGGCGATCGCCGCCTATCTGGAACTGCCGCTCGCCAAGTGCATGGTCCGGCGCTTCGCCGACATGGAGATCTTCGTCGAGCTCCAGGAGAACGTGCGCGGCGAGGACGTGTTCATCGTCCAGTCGACCTCGTTCCCGGCCAACGACCACCTGATGGAGCTGCTGATCATGATCGACGCCGCGCGCCGGTCCTCGGCCCGGCGCATCACGGCGGTGATCCCGTATTTCGGCTACGCCCGGCAGGACCGGCGCACCTCCGGCCGCACCCCGATCTCCGCCAAGCTGGTGGCGAACCTGATCACCGAGGCCGGCGCCGACCGCGTCCTGACCCTCGACCTGCATGCCGGCCAGATCCAGGGCTTCTTCGACATCCCCACCGACAACCTGTTCTCCGCCCCCGTGATGGTGCGCGACATCAAGGAGCGGCTGCCGAACGCCGACCGGATGGTGGTCTCGCCCGACGTCGGCGGCGTGGTCCGCGCCCGGGCCATCGCCAAGCGCATCGACTGCCCGCTGGCCATCGTCGACAAGCGCCGCGAGCGCCCCGGCGAGTCCGAGGTGATGAACATCATCGGCGAGGTCGAGGGCCGCTCCTGCATCCTGGTCGACGACATCGTCGATTCGGGCGGCACCCTGGTCAACGCCGCCGAGGCGCTGCTCAACGCCGGCGCCAAGGACGTCTCGGCCTACATCACGCACGGCGTGCTGTCGGGCGGCGCGGTCTCGCGCATCGCCGCCTCGCGGATGAAGGAACTGGTGATCACCGACTCGATCCAGCCGACCCAGGCGGTGAAGCTCGCCCGCAACATCCGGGTCGCCACGATCGCGCCGCTGCTCGGCGAGGCGATCGGCCGGACCGCGACGGAATCCAGCGTCTCCAGCCTGTTCGACTGAGGATCAGGGGTCCCGGCGCCTTCGGAAGGTCTCCGATGATCGATCGGATGGATGCTGGGTAACGCGCTTCTGCTGTCCCGGTGTCGCGGTTGGGACGCGCGGGGGAAGCGTACCTGTGAACAGCGGTGCGGAGCGTGATGCCTGAGAGGTGGCGCTCGCGATCCGTCGTTGCGGCACGTCGAACCCGGGTCTAGCGGCGCGGGCGGGAGACGCCCGCGATGCGCCCGGGCCGTCTGGAGGCGACCGCGCTGGAGCTGGCGCGCTGGCTGAGGGCGCGGCCGGGGAGCGGGCGCTGACTCCGGGAGCCGAGGACGCGGGATGCGCTGAGCGCCACGGTCCGCTTCGGATCGTGCGTGGGTGCGACGGCGACGTCTGCTTCTTCACGCCTCGCTCGGGGGCAGGCCGTCGGATGACCACCCTCTGAGCGGCCTTCCCGCTTCCGGCCCTCAACGGCCATGCGGCCTCCGACCCCTGGCGGCCGGGGACGATGGTGCGCTCCGTTCTCGGAGGCGGACGAGCGGAGCGGCGCGCGATGGGGGCCGCATCGACGGATCTCGGCCGCCCTCGCCAAGGCGGGTAACCGGAATGCCCTGTCCGGGAGCGGGGTTAGGTTTTATCCGGTTCGGTCGTGGGGGCGGCGACAGCGCCCAGGCCGTTGCTCATGGAGGTGCCGGTATGGGGGGGCACGCCGCTCGGAACGACGGCGGCCGATGAGGGCTCCTCCTCCACGGGAGCGACGCCTGCCTCGACCTCGCGGATGAGATCCGCGAAGGCGTACGGCTTGCTGAGCAGGCGCGTGCCCGGCGGCAACTCGTGCTGGAGATCCGCTCCGAGCCCCGAGGTGACGATGATGCCGACGGCGGGCCAACGGTGATGAACGAGGTGGGCGAGGGCAACGCCATCGCCCACGATGCCTCGCCCCGTGATCAGCATGCGCACGGCGACGGGTCCTTGGAGCACGGCCAGCGCCTCAGCGGCGGAACGGACCTCCATGGTCTGGAAGCCGACATCTGCCAGCATGTCGGCCGTCACCATTCGGACAAGCTCATCGGCCTCCGCGATGAGGATGGCTAAAGGTCTACTGTCGAACACAGACGTGCTCCGCGCGATCAGGGCGGGAGCGCACGCTGCTCTCAGGCACTGGCAGCCGGGACCAAAGCCAGTGATGACCCCTTATGCGCCATTTGGCGGTAGAACGCGATCATCCGGGATTCCGGCAGCCTGCCACGCGACCTCGTCGGGCCGCTCTCACCCCGTGACGGGCACGGACCGTCCGGGCTTCTGCAACAGGCGGGTACCGGATCTTCGCTGTTCGGCCCCGCGCAGACGGTCCACCGCCGGCCCAACGCGGTCGAAAAGCTCGCTTCGCCTCGGCCACCGAAGCCGTTGCCAGCTCACCGCCGGCCCGCGGCCTCCAAGCCGGTACGGTCGACGATCGCGACCGCGCCCCGGCGCAGTTCGATCAGGCCCGCCTCGGCCCAGTGCGCCAGGATGCGGCTCACCACCTCGCGCACGCTGCCGACGTCGTCCGCGAGCTTCTGGTGGGTCACGGCGGCGATGCCCCGCGGGTCGGCCTCCGCGACGAGGCGTTGCGCGAGGCGCTGCTTCAGCGGTGCGAAAGCGACCGCGTCGATCAGCGTGAAGAGGCCGGACATCAGCCGCGTGTAATCCTCCATGACGAAGCTGCGGAAGGCGGCGCTCTCGCCCATCAGGTGCTGGAACGTGCCGACCGGCAGAGCCGCGAGTTCGGTTCGTTCCTCGGCCACGCTCTGCGCCGGGAAGGTGCCACCGGACAGGAGGCATTGCGTGGTCAGGGCGCAGGTGCCCCCCGGGCCGACCTTGTAGATCAGGACCTCGCGCCCGCCCTCCGACATGCGGAAGATGCGCGTGCGGCCCTCCAGGCACATCAGGTAATTGGCGCATTCGCCATCCAGTTCGTACGCGATGGCACCGGCGTCCAGCACCGGGAAGTGAACGGTCCCCCGGGCGATCTGAAGCTGCGCCGGGTTGAGCGCTTGGAGAAGCGGAAACCGGTCGATCCAGCGCTCGACCTTCTGCGCGTCCGTCATGATTGGCGTCGTCCCCGGCCAGGACGACGGGCTGATCGTCCGGCGCGCGTTGCGTTTCTCGGCCGCCTCACCGGACTTGTGTGACCTGGGTCACCGACCGGATGCGGTGCCCGGCATAGCATCGCGTCACAACGAACACGATACGAGCGCCCACCCTGCGCGGCGCCCGCCGGGAGTGAACCGATGCGCCACCTTGCCCTCAGCCTCCTGCTCGCCGCCGCCGCCGGCCCTGCGGCGGCCGAACAGGATCTGCTGCTCGGGGCCGACATGTCCTCGCCGGCGATGACGGAGGCGGAGATGAGCCGCGCCGACATCGCGGCGATGATCAAGGCCGCGGACGGCAAGCCCGTCGATCTGCACGACAAGGCGCTGTCTGGCCTCGATCTCTCCGGGATGAACCTCCGCGGTGCCAACCTGCGGACCGCGCGCCTGAACAAGGCCAATCTGCGCGGCGCTGACCTCAGCGGCGCGAATCTCGAACAGGCGTGGTTCCTGAAGGCCGACCTGTCGGGCGCCAAGCTCGCGGACGCGAAGATGTTCGGCATCACCGCTCGCGACGCCGACTTCCGGGGCGCCGACCTCAGCCGCTCCGTGCCGATCGGCGACTTCAAGGGCGCCAACATGAGCGGCGCGACGCTGGTCGACCTCAAGGGCGGCGCCGACATCAAGAACCAGTCCATGGGCCTGATGCGAGCGGTGTTCACCTCGGTGAACCTCGCGGGCGCCAACCTCAGGGGAGCCAACCTCGGCCGATCGCGCCTGGAATATGCCAATCTCAAGGATGCCGACCTGACCGACGTGGTGCTGATGGGCTCGGACTTGTCCGGGGCGAACCTGACCGGTGCCACGATCGCGGGCGCGGATTTCAAGAACGTCGATGTCGGTGGTGCCCGGCTGATCGACCTCAAGGGTCAGCGCGAAGCGAGGGACTGGGCCGAGCGCGTGAACGCCGATCGCGCCGTCACCCAGGCGTCGAACTGATCCCCATCCCGCATCCGCGCAATTTCATGGAGCTTGCTGAACCATGACGACCCGCCGCCTCCTGCTCGGCGCCCTCGCCGCCACCGCCTGCTTGATCGGCCCCCGCGCCATCGCTTCCGAGAGGCCCTACACGCCGGCCGACTTCGAAACGGCCCAGAAGGCCGGCAAGCCGATCCTCGTGCACATCACCGCGCCGTGGTGCACCGTCTGCGCCGCGCAGAAACCGATCCTCGCCAAGCTGGAAGCTCAGCCTCGGTTCAAAGATCTGCAGGTCTTCGACGTCGATTTTGACAGCCGCAAGGACGTGCTGCGGCGGTTCGGCGCGACGATGCAGAGCACGCTGATCACCTTCAAGGGCGAGAAGGAGACCGGACGCTCGGTGGGCGAGACCCAGCCGGAGTGGATCGAGGGGACCGTCGAGAAGGCGTTGTAGGTCGGCCGCGGCGGCGTCCGGCCTCGCGGTCCTGGCCGGCACCCGCGCGGTTCAGGGGCGCGCGCGGACATTCTGACAGACCGGAGGGGCCGCCGTCCCGCCGCCTCAAGCCGGCCGGCGTGCCGTTCGCACGGCCATCAACGCCAGCGCCGACGCTGCCAGGGTCAGCGGCCCGAACGAGACCCAGAGGACCGCGTCCCAGCCGTAGCTCGTCAGCAGACCTCCGGACGAGAACGAACCCAGGGCCACCATCCCGAACACGATGAAGTCGTTGACCGACTGCACCCGCGTCCGCTCCTCGGGCCGGTGGCACTCGAGCACCATTGCCGAGGCGCCCACGAAGCCGAAGTTCCAGCCCAGGCCGAGGAGGATCAGGGACAGCCAGAAATGCGCCACGTCCACGCCCGCCAAGCCGATGATCGAGGCCGCGCCCGTCAGGGCGAGACCGGCCGCTACGACCCGGGAGGCACCGAAGCGCGTGATCAGTCGTCCGGTGAAGAAGCTCGGGCCGTACATGGCGATCACGTGCCACTGAAGGCCGAGGTTCGCGTCCTCCTGCGCGTGGCCGCACAAGTGCATGGCCAGCGGCGCCGCCGTCATCACGAAGTTCATCAGCAGGTACGACACGGCCCCGCAGACCACCGCGATGACGAAGCGCGGCTGAGCCAGGATCTCGGCCAGAGGCCGCCCGCCGTCGAGATCGTCCGCGGCGGGGCGCGGCAGGCGGACGCCGGAGAGGATGACGGCCGCCAGGGCGGCGACCCCGGCCTGGGCCAGGAAGGTGGCGGCGAACAGGTGGGGCGGCCACAGGTTCATGGTGTGCGTGACCAGTTGCGGGCCGATCACGCCCGCGAAGATCCCGCCCGCCATGACGGTGGACAGCGCGCGCGCGCGCCGCTCCGGTGCGACGCACTCCGCCGCGGCGAAGCGGAAGGAGAAGACCACGGCGGCGTAGGCGCCGCCGAAGAACATGGCCGCGCTGAACAGCCAGAAGTTGGCGGTCAGGATGGCCAGGGCCGACAGCAGCCCGACGAGCACGCCGCAGCCCGTCCCGGTCGTGAAGGCGGCGTTCCGGCCGTAGCGGCGGGCGATGCTGCCGGCCGGCAGGGAGCAGGCGGCCATGCCGACGACGAAGATCGAGATCGGTAGCGTCGCCAGGACCTTGCTCGGTGCCAGCATGTTGCCGACGATCGCACCGGTCGAGAATACGACCACCGAGTTCGCCCCGGCGAGCGCCTGCGCGATGGCGAGCCTCAGAACGTTGGCTGCCCCGGGGCGGGCCGAGGGAGGAGGCGCGCGGTCGACGGTCGACGGGGAGGCGTAGGACATCAGGCGCTCGGATTTCGACAGATAGCTGCCCGAGGGTCGGACGGCGCGCAGCGAACACGGGTCGCCGGGCTCGGCGGGTCGCAAGGGCTATAGACGAGGGATGCCCGTCCGTATCTCAACGAGAGGCCAACTCGTGTAGAATAGCTGCCAACCTGGGAGCGGGCGATGCTGTGGGAGCCGATCGACGCGCCGCCCGGGCTAGGGCCGCCCAAGCCGATCACGGTGCGTGCCCAGACCATCCCGGCACGCGGGTATTTCGCCGAGCACGCGCACCGCTGGCACCAGATCGTCTACGCCACGTCCGGGGTGCTCACGGTCGCCGTGGAGGGGCGGTCCTTCGTGATCTCGCCGGAGCAGGCCGTGTGGTTGCCGACCGGCGTCCGCCATCGGGTCGGATCACTCCTGGGCGCCCAGTTCCGCAGCCTGTGGGTCGCCGACGAGGCCGGACACGACGTGGCGGAACGCCCGACGGTCTTTGCCGTCCAACCGCTGCTGCGAGCCCTGATCTTGGAGGCGGTCGCGCTTGAGGACGCAACGGACGATGGCGGCTATGCCGGCCGCGTCACCGCCCTGATCCTCGATCAATTCCGGCGGGCGCGACCGCTGCCGGGAGCGCTGCCCTGGCCGCGAGAAGGACCCTTGGTCGGTCTCTGCGAAGCCCTCTACGCAGATCCGGCCGATGCCCGCGGACCGGAGGAATGGGGGCGTGAACTCGGGCTGTCCGCGCGGACCCTGGCGCGGCGTTGCGAGGCCGATATCGGCATGAGCCTGCGGTCTTGGCGGCGTTGCCTGCGCCTGTTCAAGTCCGTCGAGCTGATGGGGGGAGGCCTGAGCGTGACCGAGACCGCGATGCAACTCGGCTACGGCTCGACGTCCGCGTTCGTGTACGCGTTCCGGATCGGGCTCGGGACCAGTCCGCAGGCCTATATGCGCGAGCAGGTATCGGGTCCGCCGGGGCGATAAGGGCCCGCGCCGCAGGTTCGAATGGGGCAACGTCCTCGGGACCCGGGATGAATCCGTCCCGGCCGCGTCCGTTATGGAGCGCGAGCGGGTGGGATCCCGGCGTCTGCAGCCTCGCGGGGCCGCTCCGAAGCCGACCGGCGGAGCTCCCCCGCTCCTGCCAACCGGTGCGGCCCGGACGCCTTGTCGCGGCGGCGTACGGCGTAGACCGGATTCCGGAGATCGTCCCCGCGGGGTCCGGACGGCCGTCTCCCGACACCCGCCCGCGCGGCCAACCGCGTGGCCCCGGGGTCCTGGCATTCCTGCCGAGCGCCCGCTCGCCGACCGCCGGGCCGGGCCGGGCAGCGCCGGTCCCGGATCGGATCAGTCTGGCCCTATCTCCGGCGTCTCGGCCGAGCGGTCGAGATGCACGAGCGCAACGCCGCAATCGGCCAGCGCCACGCGCAGAACCTCGACGCACGCCTCGGCCTCCGCCAACGTGAGCAGCCCGCCGCGCCGGTACGTGGCGCCGGAGGCCGCCACGACGACCACCGCAAACCGCCCGTCGGCGCAATCGACGATGCTGTAAGTCACCCGATGCGCCATCCGCCCCTCGTGCCGGCTTCAGGGCCGTGTGAAACGCCATCGCGCCCGGGATCGATCCGCCGATCCAGCGAGTTAGAAGTTCACTGTACAGCGGATGGGCCGATCGTGGCGTCAGCCTGCGGCTCACGAGTCGGAGGGACGTCGCTTGAGCCAGTTGCTGCAGGCCATCGAACTTGATCCGGTTCTCCCAAGTCGGAAAGCGCCGCCGGAGCCGGCCACGCTGCCCCTGTCGGTGCGGCGCCATCTCGGTATGCAATTGCAGGACGCCTATCGTGGAGTGATCCGGTCCGATCCGCCGGACGGCCTGCTCGATCTCATCGCGAATCTCGATCTCAAGCTGACGTCCCGGACGGTTGCGAGCGGCGCGGCTTTCCGCGACGAACTGATGGCGACGCTTCCGGCCCTCCGGACCTATGCGCAGTCGATCGCCGGAAACGCGGCGCGGGCCGACGATCTCGTGCAGGAAGCGCTCCTGCGGGCCTGGGCCAACCAGGACCGCTTCGTGCCCGGCACCCGGCTGAAGGCGTGGCTGTTCACGATCCTGCGCAACCAGTTCTACAGCGAATGCCGGCGGTACCGGCGCGAGATCGAGGATGTGGACGGCGCGATCGCGAACCAACTGGTCGCGCCCGCTCCCCAGGAGCATGGCTCCGACCTGCGGGTGGTTCTCTCCCGCATGGAGCAGCTCCCCGCGCCGCAACGCGAGGCTTTGTTACTCGTCGGCGCGCAGGGGCTGACCTACGAGGCCGCCGCGGAGGTCCTGGGCTGTCAGACCGGCACGGTGAAGAGCCGCGTGAGCCGGGCCCGGGCGTATCTGCATGAGCATCTGGAAGCCCGTTCGACTCTCGCGATGACGTGAGATGGAGATCGACGGGGCAGCACAGGCCGTCGGCCGGTAGACAGGCCGCAGAAGCCAGTCCGGAACGATGCGATCAGAGGAAATACAGGTTCGGCGCGGGCGGAGAGATCCTGCTCTCGACCGCGTCGCGAACGCCAGCGTGCAGGCGCTTATACAGTGAAGGCCATATCTTGAACTTCAGGACTGGACCAAGCATGACGAGGATTGTCTCGCGTCCGACAGCCCTCGCAACTCCGTGCTTATGCCTCGCCGCGCGTCGTATCGGATTATCGAACGCCCCGACGGGCGGTTCGCCATCACCGTGACGCTGACGGGCGGCGGCACCCACGCGCGCGAGGGGTTTGCCACCCCGGCGGAAGTCGATGAAGCCCTGTCGCTTCTGCGCGATCTCATGGCCGCCTGCGGAGCTTCACTCGTCGAGGAACCGACACTCGGCCTGGCGGCGGAATGAACCGGTCGTCGCCGGCTCCTGGGACCTCGCGCGCCGACGCGGATGCCGGTTCGTCCCCGGGCCGCGTGATGCGGGCATCGCGAGCGAAGACGTCTCGTCATCCCGGGATGACGGAAGGTGCTCGAGCCTTGGCGCGGGCGGCGATCAATCCCCGAACAAGATCTCGAAGGTCTGCGGATCGTAGAAGCGCATCAGGTTCTTGACGAAATCGCGTACATCCACGCCGAGGGCCTCGGCCCAGATCCGGTACCGGTCCGGCGGAACGCGGCCACGCCCGGTCTCCAGCTGCGAGATGAAGGTGTAGTAGTCGGCGCCGACCTGCACGGCGAGCTGCCTCTGCGACAGGCCCCGCTTCTCGCGCAATTCCTTGAGAAATCGCCCCCCTTCCCGGCGCAGCTCCTGCACTTCTTCCGAGCCGAGACGTTGCTGATGAACGTACACGCGTTTGATCTCCCGCCACCGTGCGATGAGGGCTCTCACGGAAGGGTACAGTGATCCTTATATGGACCCGCGGCATGGAACGTCCAGCCGCTCGGTACCTGTACAACCTTGGAAAGAGAAAAGTCTGCTCTAAGATGGATCCTCGCGCAGGGGCCGATCGGACCAGCCCCCGGACGCGGCGCGATCGGCCGTCGGCCGTGAGGCCCGGGCCCGCGCGCAGGGAGTCGCTATGAGCGGTCGTACGACCGAGTCTGTCTTGAGGGATGGCCTTGGCGCGATCCGGCCGGTTCTGTCGACGGTGTTCGTCTTCGCCTTCTTCACGAACCTGCTCCTGTTCGCGGCGCCCCTGTACATGCTTCAGGTGTACGACCGCGTCCTCCTGAGCCGCAACGAGGCGACGCTCGTCGGCATCACCGCGATCGCGGCCCTGGCGCTCGCCGTCTACGCGCTCCTCGAAATGCTCCGGTCGCGCCTGCTGGTCCGGGGCGGGGTGATCTTCGATCGGACGGTCGCCGGACCGGTCTTCGCCATCGTGCACCGGGCCACGCTGCTGCGTCCGCAGGCGGGACACGAATCGATCCTGCGGGACGTCGGCGTCCTGCGCGAGTTCCTGACGGGCGGGGCGTTTCTCGCGCTCTGCGATCTGCCATGGGCCTCGCTGTTTCTGGTCGCCTGCTTCATCCTGCATCCGTGGTTCGGCTGGATGGCGCTGCTCGGGGGCGGAACGCTCCTCGGGCTGACCCTCCTCACGGATCTCACCACCCGGCGCGCCCTCGACGCGGCGAGCAACGCCGCCCGCGAGGCCGGGGACCGGGCCCGCGCGACCTTCCGCGGCGGCGAGGTCTTGCGGGCGATGGGAATGCTCGGCGCCCTGCAGACCCGGTGGAACCGGCGCCACGCGGAAGCGATCCTGCTGCAGGCTCGTGCGAGCGACCGGGCCGGGCTCCTCGCGGCGGCGACGAAATTCGCCCGCATGTTCCTGCAGACGATGGTCCTCGGCCTCGGCGCCTATCTCGCGATCCACCGCGAGATTTCCGCCGGCTCGATGATCGCGGCCTCGATCATCATGGGACGGACGCTGGCACCGATCGAAGCCGTCGTCGGCCACTGGAAATCCCTCACGGCGGCCCGCGGCAGCTACGCGCGGCTGGCCGAGCTGATGGCGCGCGTCGGTCCGGAGCCGGAACGCGTGGCGCTGCCGCGGCCGCGCGGCCTCATCGAGACGGAGAGCCTCGTGGTGACGGCGCCGGGCTCGTCGAAGGCGATCCTGCAGGATGTGAGCATCCGTCTGCCGGCCGGCAGTCTCGTCGGGATCATCGGTCCGAGCGGGGCGGGAAAATCGACCCTGGTCCGGGCGATCACGGGGGTCTGGCCGGCCGCCTCAGGGGCGGTGCGCATCGACGGTTCGGACCTGCGCCACTGGGATCCGCAGGCGCTCGGCCGGCATATCGGCTACCTGCCGCAGGATGTGGAGCTGTTCGACGGCACGGTTGCGCAGAACATCGCGCGGTTCGGCCCGCAGGACGATGCCGCGATCGTCTCGGTGGCGCGACGGGCGGGCTGCCACGACCTGATCCAGGCCCTGCCGGACGGCTACAACACCCGCCTCGGGGCCGGCGGGCACGGCCTCTCCGGCGGCCAGCGGCAGCGCATCGCCCTGGCCCGCGCGATGTCGGGCGAGCCGAGCCTGATCGTCCTCGACGAGCCGAATGCCAGCCTCGACCAGACCGGCGAGGCCGCCCTGATCGAGGCGATGGCCGACCTCCGGCAGCGGGGCACGACGGTTCTCGTCATCACGCACAAAGTCGGCCTCCTAGCGGGGGCCGATCTGATCCTGATGCTGGAGGGAGGGACCCTGGGCGCGGCGGGGCCGCCGGACCAAGTCCTCGCACAGCTTTCCGGGCCCCGACCGGTCCCGGCGCTGGTCAAGGCGGGCCCCGCGGTGCCGCCCGACGGCCGGCGCGGGGCCGAGCCCAAGCGCAGCGCGGGCTGAGCCGTGACGATGCCCGCCGTCCCGAACCTGATCGACGCCTCGGTGCCGAGCGTGCGCCCGGTGGGCGGGAGCCGCGCGGATGGCGCCATGATCGATTGGCGGCGCTACGCGATCGCGGGCTACGCCCTCATCGCCGCGTTCTTCGGCCTCGTGGTCCTCTGGGCGGCCTTCATCCGTCTGGACCGCGCCGTCATCAGCCCGGGCGTCGTCGTCACGGAGAGCAGCCGGAAGACCGTCCAGCATTTCGAGGGCGGCATGGTCCAGGCGATCCTCGTGAAGGATGGGCAGGCCGTCCGGGCCGGCGACGTCCTTCTGCGCGTCGATCCCGTCCAGTCCCAGGCGAGCGCGGAGCTGTTCCGGAACCAACTCGACGCGGCCCGGGTGCTCGAGGCGCGCCTGCGGGCCGAGCAGGACCAGACCGACGACCTGCCCCTCCCCGCCGAGCTTGCCGCGCGCCGCGGCGAGCCCGCTTTGGCCCGCATGATCGCCGACCAGACCGGCGAGATGTCGGAGCGGCGCAAGACGCTCAACGGCCAGCTCGCCCTCGTCGACGCGAAGGTCACCCAGCTCAGGACGGAGATCTCCGGCCTCGCCGTCGAGAAATCCTCGGTCGAGGCGCAGGTCGGGTTCATCCGCCAGGAGCTCGAAGGCCTCCGCGGCCTTCACCAGAAGAACTTGATTCCCCTCTCGCGCCTCCTCGTCATGGAGCGGGAGCGGACGCGGCTCGAGGGCGTGATCGGGCGCTCGATCGCCGAGCGGGCGAAGGCCGAGAACGCCATCAACGAAGCGGGGCTGCAGAGGACCCAGTTGAAGCAGAAGCTTCAGGAGGCTGTGACGACGCAGCTTCTCGAGACGCGCCAGAAGATCGGCGAATTGCGGGAGAAGCTCGTCGTCGCGCAGGACGTCTTTCGCCGCCACGAGATCCGCGCTTCGCACGAGGGGGTCATCCAGGCGCTGAAGGTCTACGCGATCGGGCAGGTCATCCGGTCGGGCGAGCCGCTGATGGAGATCGTTCCGACCACGGATCGCCTCGTCGTCACCGTGCAGTTCTCGCCCAACGACCTCGAGACCGTCCGCGCGGGGATGCGGGCGGAGATCAAGTTCCCGAGCTTCCAGGCCCGCCGCACGCCGACGCTCTTCGGGACGCTCGCGACGGTGTCGCGGGACCGGCTCGTCGATGACGGCACGAAACAGCCCTACTTCGCCGGCACCGTCGAGATCGACGAGCACGCGCTTCCGGCCGAGGTCCGGCACCGTCTCCTCGCCGGTCTCCCGGCCGAGGTGATCGTCTCGGCCGGGGAGCGGACGGCGCTCGAATACATGTTCGCCCCCTTCTTCGACGCGATGGGACGCGCCTTCCATGAACGTTAGAGCGCTCGGCAGCGAGATGGCGGCCGGACAGGCGCACGGCCCCCTCGGCGAGGGGAACACGGGCACCACGAGAGGGAGCGGACGATGAGCGCGGTCATTCCCTTCCTTCGCCCGGCGGCGCGATCCGACCGCTGGTCGCAGCAGGAACTCGCCGAGTTCTACCGGGTCGAAGCCGCCCTCCTCCGCGCCGGGATCGGGATGGCCAGCGAGCACGGCGTCACCGACGAGGGCGAGCCCTGGTTCGTCTTCTGCCGTCCCGACGGCGACGTGATCATGCATTTCGCCCGGATCGACGGCAGCTACCTGATCGCCTCCGACGTGCTGGACCGCCCCGTGCGCGGCGCGGATTTCCGGGCCCTGATCGACCAGATCGCCCGGCTTCACCCGAACCTGCTCCCGATCCCGGCGGTCGCCAGGGGCACGAAGCTGGTCGTGCATCCCGCCGCCCTGCTGGCGGCCCTGGTCGCCGCGGCAGCCCTGAGCCTGTCCTCCGAGGAGGCGCATGCGGGCGAGCTCGCGCCCGGTCTCGACCCCCTTGCCCCGGCCGATGGCGGTGGCGGGGCTGGGCAAGGCCAGCCGCAGCCCGCCAGGGCCAGGGGCGCGTCCGGGCCGGGCGAAGAGGGCGACGGCCGCAAGCAGGTCGAGGCGATCATCCTGTCCACGATGATCTTCGCGGCGGAAGCGCTGGCCGGCGGCCACGCCGCCGCGAGCGCGGATCTTGCCCCTCTGCTGGCGGATCTGGCGAGCGGCAGCGCGCACCAGGGGGGGCAGAGCGATCTCGCGGCGGGGACGGGCGGCGGAGGCAATGCCGGGCCCACAGCCGCCCCGGTTCAGCCGACCGCTCTGACCGCGCAGGGCAGCGGCGCGAGCCAGGACACCGCCGCCCCGGGAGGCCGGATCGATCCGGCGCCCGCGATCCGGGCCGATGTCCACGGCGACCGAGCAGGGCTGCCCGGCCGCGAGACCGAGTCTCATGCGCCGAGTATGGGCAACGACATCGGGTTCGCCCGGGCCGCCGCCGAGACGGGGGCCGTGGGAACCGGCGGCCAGCAGGCATCAGCGACCGGCCGAAGCGACGGTGCCGCCGAGTCGTCGGCCGGATTGGGGGCGGACAGTGGCGATCAGCGCGGCCATGGCAATCAATCCCTGACGCCGGACTCGAACGCTCAGCCACGGCTCGCGGAGGCGGCCCGGGCCGAGGCCGGATCCGGGGCGGGCTCGCCGGGGTGGGTCCCTGCGGCAGGACAAGCCGAGGCGAACCGAACCTCGGCGGCCTCGGCAGCATCGGCGTCCCGTGACCCGGATGACCGGGGCAGCGACCGCGGCCATGGCGCCCGCGCCGACGCCGCGGCGGACAGTTCTCACGTCGAGCGGGCGGAGAACGGCCACGCCGGCATGCACCAAGACGGGCAGGCCCGGGCGGTCGCGCACCAGGAGACCGGGTCGGGTCCGCAGGGAAGCGCCACTGGTGATCACGGCTCGGCCCTGCAGAAAGCCGCGCCCGCGTCCGGGGCCGGCTCGCCGGTCGATCCCGACAGGGACGTCCACGCGACAGGCCCCGCCGAGCAGAGCGATCACCGGGGGGCAACGCCGCGCGACGCCCACTCGATCGAGGCCGGTTCCGAGCCGGGCACGCCGCCGGGAGACGCCGGAATGCACTCCGGCTCGGCGCCAGGCGCGCCGCCGTCTCACGCACCCGTCGCGCTCGCGGCTTCCGTCCATGGACCGGAAGACAGCGCGAGCGACCGCGGGTCGGGCGGGGGGGACGGGCCGTCTTCGGGACACGGGCCGTCTTCGGGACACGGGCCGGGGGCATCCTCCAGTGCGGACCCAGCCCAGGCGGCGGCCCCGTCATCGGGGTCTCCTCACGGAGGTCTGGACAACGCGCCTGCGCAGGCTGCGGCCCCGGACGACGCCGCGTCGCCCACGCCTCAACACACCGCTTCGCGGGACTTGGGGCCGCATTCCGATGGGTCGGCGGCGTCCCAAGGGCAGGGTCCAGACGCCGCCAATCGCGGCTCGACGACTCAGAGCGGGGGCGAGCCTGCGGGGGCGCAGGATCATCCCAATGCCGACATGCCAGCCAGCTCGGCAGTCCCGGCGGGGTCGGGCAGACATGAGGCTTCCCACGCTGAGGCCACGCCGCCCGAACGCGGCACGCCAGCCCCGGCCGGCAGCCAGGACGCGCTCAACCACGGGGACGCCGGCGGTCCGCCCGCGCCCCGTGGCGGCCCGAGCGCGACGGCCGATCCCGGTCGCGGGCAGGTTGATGCCCCCGATGCTGTATCCCACCGCGTCGATCAGGGAGCGCAGGGAGGGGCACCCGAGAGACTCCCGAGCGCCGAGGCCCAGCATCCCTCCGATGACGGCAAGCCCGTCCAAGCCGCGACGCTGCCATCCCAGGGCCCGTCGGACTCCGCCCCGCCCCGCGCGGCCATCGATTCAAAGGGAAGCCTCGTCTTCCACGACGACGCCCATCACGACGCGCCGCCACCGGCCGCCGCTCACGGTCCCGACGAGGCGGCGCATCCGTCCATCAGTCTCGTCGGCGTCTCGGATCATGGCCCTGTCGTCCATGACTTGTATCATCATGGTTAGGCGCGCGGTGTGATGCGCCCGAGCGCCCGCTTCCGGCACCTCGCGCACGTGGCCGACCTCGCTCGCGAAGTTCCAGGGGGGGGCGCCGCGCCGCGCGGGCGCATTGCTGGCGGAAGCCGGTGGGCGTGCGCGCCCGGGCGGAAGCGAGCGCGCCCGTCGAACCTGCGGGGCCCTACGCGGGTTGACCCTCCTATAAGTTGTAGGAGACCTGCCCCATGCCCCAGATGTTCGACTGGATCTTCTTCGCCATCATGCTGCCCTTCCCGGCATTCCTGCTCTGGGATTTCTACCGGACCCGCGACACGTCCCGGCGCGTCAAGCAGCTCTAGCGTCCTGACGTCGAGGCGGCGGCGCCCTTCGATCGAACCCACGGGACACGATCGGAGGGCGTCGGGGGGCTGTGACCCGGCGGTGGCGGCGACGTGGCTGCGGCGAGGATCACTTAAACGCGCCCCCGCAGGGCGGCCGCCTCGACGGATGATCCGCCCCCTCGGCGATGGCCACGGGTGGGGCGCAGCGGCCGGTCGGTGGCCCCCTGGCCGGGGCGGGCGGATCGGCTAGGGCCGACATCCTAAGCCATGCCGGTCAAACCTGCGGGGTGCTGGCCGCGGGCCATCGGGACCAGGGCGCCGCGAACAACGCGGACGGCGACCTCCCGGCCTTCTGCCCGCGGTGCCGCAGATCCACGGTCAACCGGGGCCTCGGAGGCGGCGCTGCCGTCCGCCCTCTCAGCGGAAGGCGCTCCATGACCTGTTCGGCGGCCCCTGCCTCCCAGCCTTTCGGCCCCCGCCACTCTGCGCCCGCCGAGGTAAGACCAGACCGCCTCCACACCGCCCGCCCGCGGGAGGGTGTCCGGCGGGCGGATTGAGGCTGTGGGGCGGTCCATCACGCCGCGGGGCGCCAGCCACTAGGGGAGCTTCCAGGTTGCCTTATGCGGCACGATCGTCATCGGTCGGGCGCCTTCAGGTACCTTCACGGACTGGAAGGTGTAGTCCGCCGACCCCGCGATGCCGTGGTATTTCCCCGTGCCGCCAACGAAGACGTGGCGGCCGTTCTTGGCGTTCGCCTCGTAGGTCGAGAACACCTGATCGCCGTCCTTGTCGGTATCGATGCAGCTTCCGCGATTGACTACGTCGTTCCCGTTGGCCTCGCGCATACCGATGCAGCGAGTGCCCATGTCGTTGAACGGCGCTTCGCCCGCATCATTGCGCGTAATACCGGCGCTCTCATAAATAGAGGCGGTCCGGTCCCCCATCTTGATCGGGGTCGCGGAGACGTTGACGTAGTGGGTCGTATAAAGTGCGGTGCCTTCTTTCGGAAAATCCCCTGCTTCGGCACCGAAGCAGGCGGGAATCATCAAAGCACAAGCCCAAATGACATTTCTCATTGATGTCTCCACTATATATCGATCATATTCACCCGATATGCGTGCGAAATGAGTGTTTCGACCATGTCTTGAATGACGATCATTGCACGGATTCAACAATACATTCAAGATAGAAACATCATCGCGTCTTGCGCGCGTTCGGCTGGCGACCGAATGCTCAAGACCGGGCCTGGCCAGGCTCGTCGGAACCGTGGCCTCACGGCGCGCCTCGTCCCTGTTCGCCACGCCGGCGTTCTTCATGTCGTCGGGTCGCAAACCTTCGCCGCCTAGCTCGGCCCGTCCCGCCACCCGCGCGACGTCTCGGACCGCCTGATCAAGCGAGGATGTTGACGGCGCGCGCGGCGACCAGCGCCACAGTGAGCAGGGAGATCAGCGCCTCGGACATCATCAGCAGTTTCGCGCGCGGCGTCAGCGGCAGCGTGTCGGTGGGCGAGAAGGCGGTGGCGTTGGTGAAGGCCAGAAATAGGTAATCCACGAAACCCGGCACGAACGGGTCCGCCGCATCCTGCTGCGGCAGTGTCATTTGTGGGAACAGAAAATCGGGATCCCGCGCACGCGGATGGCCGCGCAGGGCCGCGCCCCCGCGATCTGTCGTCCAGAACCACAGGGCGAAGATCACGACGTTGGTGCCCCAGATGTTGAGGGCATCCACGAGCAAGGTTGAGCCGCCGGCGGCCTTGCCGTTCAGGAGGGCGTGGACCAGGGCTGCGAGGGCCGCGGTGTTCGCCGCGGTGACGAGCGCCGTCATGAACAGGGCCATTCCGCGGATCAGGCGGTGATGGCGGTGGACCTCGGTCCAGTGCGAATCTGTCGTGGCGCGCCGTGCCCGACCCTGGTTCCAGGCCGTGGCGGCCGAGAGCGGTACCAGCAGGGTGAGTTCGAGCGTTGGGGCGAGCCAGCGCGGTCCGAGGGAGAAGTCGTTCACGATCAGCAGCTGGAGGCCGGCCACGCAGGCGATTGCGCCCCGGGCCAACCAGAAGTCCAGGGCGCTGGTTCGAACCCGATCCGGGTGCGGCGGCCTCACCATCGACGACGTTCCCGACAAGCCACCTGAGCGGGGCGAGCGCACCCATAACGCTTCTTGCCCCATTCGGCGGCGATGTCCTCGGTCATGCGGCCGACCTTCGGCCGGCGGCCCTCGGTCACCGACCGGTCGTCGAGCCCGTCGTGGTCGTCGACTTCACCGGCTTGGAGCCGGGCTCGTGCGCCATGGTCTTCGTGCGGGACTCGACCTCGCCGTCGCGCACCTTCGTCTGCGTGTGCGACTTCGAGAAGGTCCCGCCGTCGTGGGCCATCGCCTTCGACTGTCCGTTCAGCCCGCCGTTGCCGGTCTCGTTGACGTGCGAGCGGTCCATGGTCTTGCCGCCCGCCGCGCTGCCGCCGGTGGCCAGGGACGAGCCGGTCGCTCCGTTCGCGCCGGTCGAGGTGCCGCCGGTCCCGACCGTGGAGGCGGACGTGCCCCCGGCCGCGGCCGATCCGGCGGTGCCGCCTGTGGCGCTGCCCTGTGCCTGCGCCAGCGCCGGGAGGACGATAAGCCCGAGGGCGGCGAGGGGAACGATGAATCTTGTCGTCATGTCGGCCTCACTTCCTGTCCTTGGGAACGGTGACGACGCAGTCGCCGTCGCCGGTGGTCGTCATGGTGCTGCCGCCGGGATTCGAACTCGATGCCGAACTGCTGGTCGAGCCGGCGCCGGACCTCGTGGTCACCGACGGGCCGCCCGTGGTCGAGCTCGTCACGCCGTCCGGCCCGGCCGTGACCGAACTCGAAAGGGGCCCGGTGTTCCGCGCGGCGTCGGAATGCACGACCGTGCAGCGCTTGCCGTTCGGGCCGGTCGTCAGGGTCGTGCTCCCCGAGACGCCGTTCGGGCCCGTCGTGACGGTGCTGGTCTGGGCATCGCTCGCGGCGACGCCGGCCAGGAGGAGGGCGCCGCCGAGAAGCGGCATGATCAGGCGAGGCATGGTCCGGTCTCCTCAAAGACAAGGCGGGCGCGGCCCCGACGGACCGCGCCCGATGCATTCACCCGCTCCGGGCTCAGCGCTTGGTGTGGCCCGGGGCGTTCTCGGAGTTGCCGGGGCCGCTCCGGTCATGGCCGGGGGCGCTGCCCGACTTGCCCGCGCTGTCGGACATCCCGGACGACGAGCCGCCGGCGCCCATCGACGAGCCGCTGGTGCCCTTGCCGGCCGACGAGCCGCCGGTGCCCACGGTCGACGAGCTGGTGCCGCCGCCGGCCGACGAGCCGCCGGTGCCCACGGTCGACGAGCCCGAACCGCTGCCCGAGCCGGCCGCGGATCCGCCGGTGCCGACCGTGGACGAACTCGTGCCGCCGCCGGCCGAGGAGCCGCCGGTGCCGACCGTGGAGGACGACTGCGCGAGCGCCATGGCCGCACCGCCGATGACGAAGGTGGTCGCGAGAGCGGCGACGCGAACGTGCTTCAGCATGAAAAGACTCCGGTTGTTCCTGTCGTACGGGTTTAAAAACGGGCAGTGAAAGAAAACCGTTCCACAGTTATGCTGCAAAAATGCGCAATCTGCTTATATTAACGACGGGTGAATGCCAAAAATACCTTTCCTTCACTGTCCGCCGCCACCTCGAAGGGCGCCGGCGCCTGGCGCCGTCATGACCCGACGGGTTGAATGCGACGGCGTCCCTCTGCCGGCCCGTGACCGGATTCGGATGTGCGCCGTAAGCCCGAAGCGAGGAGGCTCGGGGAGGATGCTCGGGGAGGATGCTCGGGAATGCATCGCGTCTCCGGTGGCTGCACGACGGAGGGGTCGAGCCGGGCCGCCGGCTCGTCGGCCAGGGCCGGCGATCCGACGGTGCCGAGGTCGCCGGGGTCAAGGGCGTGCCGGTCTGGAACGGACGGCGCCTGCCCGGAGGCCTCACCGGAGGCGGTGCGCCCGGCGCCGACCCGGTCGGGTATTCGACGGACAGCCCGACCGCAGGGCACGGGGGGGCCGGCTTGCCCGGGACGCGGGATCACAGGACGGCCCCGCGAAGACCGGGTCAGCGCCGCAGCCGCTCGACGACCGAGGTTCAGTAGCGACCGTAGCCGCCGTACCCGCCGTAGCGGCGCCCCTCGTAGATGCGCACGTCCCGGCGCCCGTAACCGCCGAACTCGCGGTGGCGGCGATAGCCGTGCGCCGGAGCCCAGGGTGGGGGGCCGCCGTGACGGAAGCCGCGTTCACCCCTGGCCCAAGGCGGGTCGGCCATGGCCGCCGTGGACGTCCCGAGGACGCCGCCCGCCAGTGTCAGCGCACCGATCACGGCGAGCATGGGCTTGCGAAACATCGAGTGCCTCCTTCGTGCCGGAATACCCCCGACCACGGTCCAGAGACGGCTTGCCGGGTCGAACCGTTCCATCGAAACCCGCGGGGTGGCCGCCAGCCTTTTCACTCGGCTCACCGGCACGGCTTTCACCTTGCCGCCTCACCGCCCCGGTCTGCTCGACGGGGCGCCGTCGCCGCCCCGTCGTCCGCCGGGAGCCGAAGCGCGGCGGAGGCCCCGGAGGCGGACGGTCGGGGATCGCGGGGCCTTGCCGAGGACTTCTCCGAGGCCCGCCGCAGGGGGCTCGGGCGCGGGCGGGCTTCGGGATCCGGGGATGCGCTCGAGGTTCCGGGTGGATCCCGCGCCCGGATCCCGCACCCGGATCGCGTACTCGGGGGCCTCCGAGCGTCGCCCGCACACGATCATGATCCGGCCGGAGACTTGGCCGCAGTACCACCCGGGCCGGACGGCCCTATCTGGCTCAGCCGGCCAACACATCGATCGGGGAGCGGACACTGGGGCGGACGCGCATCATCGGCATCCACGGGCTCGCCAACAAGCCGCCGCGCGACGAGAAGGCCGGCTGGTGGCGCACCGCGATCCGCGAGGGGCTGGATCGCAACCGCGGGTTACAGGTGGCGGAGGCGGACCTCGCCTTCACGTTCGTCTATTGGGCGGACCTCCGCTACCCGCAACCGCTCTCCGGCGACCGCAACCGCGAGCCGTATCGGCCCGATTACGGCCTCGGCCCGTTCCCCTCCCCGGCGGGGGACCCCGGCCAAGCCGAGCCGACGCTCACCGACCGGATCTACCGCGGCGTCTCGTACCTGGAGGAGGCCGCCGGGCTGACCCCGGTGGACGACCTGATCCTGGAATACCGCCTCGATGATCTCTGGGGCTACTACGAGGACGCGGCGTTCCGGGCCTCCGCCCAGGAGCGCCTGCGCGTCGCCCTGGCCGAGGCCGCCGAGGACGACGTGCTCATCGCGGCGCACTCGATGGGCGGCCTCATCGCGTACGACGTGCTGCGCGCCGCCGAGGCGGACCGGACGCCCCTGCCCCGCTGCGCCCTGGTCACCCTCGGCTCGCCGCTGGGGCTCGCCGAGTTGAAGCTGAAGCTCGCCGACGAGCATGGCGGCCTCCGGGTGCCGGCCGCGCTGACCGCATGGACCAACCTGATGGACCGCCAGGACATCGCCACGGTGGGCGACGACCTCGCGGTGCATTTCGCGCCGAACGCCGCCGGTCTGCGGGTGCGGGACGTGCCGGTGATCAACGCCTACCGGCGCCCGGACGGCACGGAGAACCGGCATAAGTCGTACGGCTACCTGCGGACCCCGGAATTCTCGAAGGCGGTGGCCGACTTTCTGGGCCTCGAGTCCTGAGAAGCCCAGGAACGGGTGTCTCCGCGAGCGGAGCCATGCGTCGGGCCGCGCCCGCGGAGGCCGCGCCGGCCTGGGGGCGCCGCCGCGCCCGCGATGATGCGCGAGGCCGGCAGGTCTCTCCGAGGGCTGACACCCTTCAGCTGGGCCCGACACAGTTCAGGGCCTGTAACCGAGCCGGCTTCCTCGCCCCGTCACCGACACTAGTCTGAAGCCAGCAGGACCGCGCCGCGCAACCACGGGGACGCAACATGGTGGCGTTGAACCTGACGCAGAAGCTCGTCCAGGCGCGCCTCGCCGCGGGCGACCTCACCCCCGGCGGCGAGATCGCCCTCACGATCGACCAGACGCTCCTGCAGGACGTGCTCGGCGGCCCCGTCATGCTGAACCTGGAGGCGATGGGCGTCGAGCGCGTGAAGGTCGCGCTCGCGGCGCAGTACATCGACCACAACCTCGTGCAGAACGACCGGCTCAACGCCGACGAGCACAGGGTCCTGCGCTCGGCCTGCCGCCGCTTCGGCGTCTGGTACTCGCGGCCCGGCAACGGCATCAGCCACCCCGTCCACATGCAGAGCTTCGGCAAGCCCGGCCAGACGCTGGTCGGCTCCGACAGCCATACCCCCGCCGCCGGCTCGCTCGGCATGCTGGCCCTCGGGGCCGGCGGCGTCGAGGTGGCGCTCGCCATGGCGGGCGAGCCCCTGCCGCTGCGCATGCCCCGGGTCTGGGGGGTGAAGCTCACCGGGACCCTGCCCGACTGGGTGAGCGCCAAGGACGTGATCCTGACGCTGCTGGGCCGCCACGGGGTCAAGGGCGGGGTCGGCCGGATCATCGGGTATTACGGCTCGGGCTTGGCGGGCCTGACCGCGATGGACCGGCGCGTCATCGCCAACATGGGCACCGAGATGGGCGCCACGACCAGCGTGTTCCCCTCCGACGCCGCCACCAAGGCGTTCCTGGAGGGGGTGGGACGCGGCGGCGACTGGACGTCCCTCGCGGCGGATGAGGGCTGCGCCGACGACGGCCACGCGGCGATCGACCGGTCCGTCCTCGTGCCGATGATCGCCAAGCCGTCGAGCCCCGGCCACGTCGTGCCGGTCTCGGAGGTCGCCGGCGCGGAGATCCACCAGGCCTATATCGGCTCCTCGGCCAAGCCGGGCTTTCGCGATTTCGCGGTTGCGGCGGCGATCGTGAAGGGTGGCACCGCCCACGACCGGGTGTCCTTCGACATCAATCCCTCGACCCGCGTCGTGCTGGAGACCCTGATCCGGGACGGCCAGCTCTCCGACTTGATCCACGCCGGCGCCCGGGTCCACCAGGCCGGATGCAACGGCTGCATCGGCATGGGCCAAGCCCCCGCCTCGGGCCGGAACTCCCCGCGGACGGTGCCGCGCAACTTTCCCGGCCGCTCCGGCATCCGCGCGGACAGCGTGTTCCTGTGCCGCCCGGAGACGGCGGCGGCCTCGGCGCTCTCCGGAACCATCACCGACCCCCGCACCCTCGACATGCCCGACCCGCGGATCGCGCCGCCCGCGATGGTGCCGGGCAACACCACGATGCTGGTGGCGCCCCTGCCGGAGGCGGAGGCCCGCGCGGTCCGGCTGGAGAAGTCGGAGAACATCACCACCCTGCCCGACCTCGGCAAGCTCGGGCCCGGCATCCGCGTGCCGGTCCTGCTCAGGACCGGCGACGACATCTCCACCGACGACATCATGCCGGCGGGCGCCCGGGTGATGCGCTACCGGCCGAACATCCCGAAGACGAGCGAATTCACCGTCGAGCCGATCGACGACACCGACCCGAAGCGGGCGAGGCAGGGCGGCACGGAGCGTGCCGGCCACGCCATCGTCGGCGGCCTGAACTACGGCCAGGGATCGAGCCGCGAGAACGCCGCGCTCGCCCCGCGCTACCTCGGCCTGGAGACGGTGCTGGCCAAGAGCTTCGCCCGGCTCCACGGGCAGAACCTCGTGAATTTCGGCGTCCTGCCGCTGACCTTCCAGGATCCGTCGGACTACGGCCGGCTGGAGATGGGCGCCACGGTGGAGATCGCTCGCGTCGCCGACGCGCTGGCGGCGGGCCGGGAGATCACCGCGACGGTCCCGCGCCGGCAAGGCGACGATCCGTCTGCGGCACGACCTGTCGCCGCGCCAGATCGGGATCCTGCTCGCCGGCGGGGTCATCAACGGGCTGCGGGGGCGCATCCAGGCCGAGCCGGCCCGCGCCGTCGCCTGATGGCCGAGGGACCGGTCGGACGGGCGGACAGGGGGAGCGGCCGGCCGCAGGGACAACCGCGGAGGCCGCCGGCCGGCCCCGCCGCTGGGAGGATGGCATGAGTTCGGGCGAGGCGGTGCTGCACGAGGACGCGTCCGCGCCGTGGTACGCGGGCCTCACCCCGCGGCACTGGCGGATCCTCTGGGGCAGCTATCTCGGCTGGATCTTCGACGGCTACGAGGCGGTGGCCCTCGTCTACGCTCTGCGTCCGGCGCTCAACACCCTCCTCACCCCCGAGCAGGCCCAGGCGCCCGCCTTCTACGTCGGCGCGGCCATCGGCATCACGCTGCTCGGCTGGGGGCTCGGCGGGCTGCTGGGCGGGATCGCGGCCGACTACATCGGCCGCAAGCGCATGATGATGCTCTCGATCCTGGGCTACGCGGTCTTCACGGGACTGACCGCCTTCGCGGGGAGCTTCACGCAGCTCGCGGTCCTGCGGTTCATCACCGGCCTCGCCATCGGCTCGGAATGGTCCACCGGCATCGCGCTGGTGGCCGAGACCTGGCCGAACCGGGCGCGGCCGAAGGGCTGCGGCTTCCTGCAATCGGGCTTCGGCGGCGGCGCGGTGCTCGCCGCCATCGTCTGGGCGGTGCTGGCGGCCACGAACCCGATGGGCGACCAGTCCTGGCGGATCATGTTCGCGCTGGGCGCCCTGCCGGCCTTCGTCTGCCTCTACCTGCGGCGGGCGCTGGAGGAATCCGAGCAGTGGATGCAGGCGCTGAAGGAACAGCGCTGGGCCGCCACCACGGAGGATGCGGGCCACGCCCCGCGGGCCGCGCAGCGCCCCTTCACCCTGGCGGAGATCTTCCGCGAGCCGGAGAGCCGGCGGCGGGTGCTGCTCGCCACCGCGATGTCCTTCGCCACCACGGTGGGCTGGTGGGCGGTCTCGTCGTGGCTGCCGGCCTACACGGAGGGGCTGGCCAGGGCCGCGGGCGAGCCGGCCGATGTCTGGGGCCCGCGCATGGGCATCATCTACAACCTCGGCGCGATCACCGCCTACGTGGTCTCGGGCTTCGTGGCGGACGCGATCGGCCGCCGCGCCTTCCTGCTCGTGACCTATGTCGGTTGCATCGCCACGTCGCTCGCTTGCTACCTCTGGACCGGCGGGCTGGTGCCGTTCATGGGGCTCGCCTTCCTGAACGGGTTCTTCACCTTGGGCTTCGCCTTCTCGTGGATGGCGATCTACCTCGTGGAGCTGTTCACCCCGGCGGTCCGGGCGACCGCGGCGAGCACCGTGTTCAACGGCGCGCGGCTGATCGCCTGGATCTTCCCGATCATCGCCGGGCAGATCGTCACCTCCTTCGGGGGCGTGGCCGCGGCGGCGCTGACGATGTCGAGCGTCTACGGGATCGGTCTCGTGGTGCCGTGGTTCATGCCGGAGACCGCGGGCAGGCCGCTGCCGGAGTGAGCCGCCAGGACGCGGGACGCCGCGGGCAATCCGGTGCGCTGCCGGGCGCCGCTCGGGCGGCCACCTCTGCGCCCCGCCGTTCCGGGGCACCCCGGGCGGGCCCGGACGGCAGAGCCGCGGAGGCTGCGGGGCCGGCCCGGGCGGTGGCCCTGGATCCCGGGCGCCGCGGCCCCGGAACGACGGCGGGATGACGGAGGCCGGAGAACCCATCACGACCGTGACCGGATCTTCGGGGGGCAGGGATGGGGCAGGGATGGGGCATCGAGACGTGACGTCTCCGCCACCCGGCCCCGCCCTCGGAGAGAAGGCGGGGTCGCCTTACTCCTCGTCGTCCTCGTCCTGATGCCGGCCCTTGAGCTTGGCGAAGACCGAATCGGCGTCGATCCGCTCCTCGCGGCCGCCATGGGCGTCCTCGTGCGCGTGATCCGGCTCGTCGCGGGCCGTGGAGACCTCGGCCGGCAGCAGCGAGGCGCCGGACTCGGCCGCCACCGCGGCCGGGCGGTCGGCCGCCGCGCGCTGGACCTCGAAGTCGAGGTTGATCTGGGTGGTGAGCCCCAGCGTCACCGGGTCCATCGGCTGCAGCGAGCCCGAGTTCCAGTGGGTGCGCTCGCGGATCTGCTGGATCGTCGACTTGGTGGTGCCCACGAGCCGGATGATCTGCGAATCCTTCAGTTCGGGGTGATTGCGCAGCAGCCACAGGATGGCGTTCGGCCGGTCCTGCCGGCGGGACAGCGGCGTGTAGCGCGGCCCCTTGGTGGTGCGCTTCACCTCGGGCAGCTTCACCTTCGAGACCGCGGGCTTCAGCTTGTAGTGCGGCGCCTTCTGGGCCTTCTCGATCTCGTCGCGGGTGAGCTGGCCGGTGGAGACCGGGTCGAGCCCCTTGATGCCGGCCGCGACCTCGCCGTCGGCGATGCCCTTCACCTCCAGCGGGTGCAGCTTGCAGAAATCGGCGATCTGCTCGAAGGCCAGCGAGGTGTTCTCGACCAGCCAGACGGCGGTCGCCTTGGGCATCAGCGGACCCTGGGACATGCTTCTCGTGCTCCGGCCTGGCGGGACGGGGGCCGGGCATCGGGCCGCGGGCTCCGGATGACCGATCCGGATGTCCCGTCTCACGCTGTTGAATGGGGATGCCGCACTATAGGCCGGGGCCGGAGGGGGCGCAATCGCGGCTTCGGGGCGTCGACGCGGATTCTCCAGGTCCTGAAGATTCGGCGCCCCAAGGATACGGCGCAGCTTCGCGCCGTGCGCCCGGCCGACGCGCTCCCACGCCCGAACCGGACGCGGCCCGGGCCCCCGGCGACGGTCCGGTCGCCTGTCAGCGCGGCCGCACCCCGTCGAGGAACAGCCGCACCGCCGCCGCCCGCCGCCGCTCCTGCGTCTCCGGGTCCGTGGCGATGCCGTAGAGGATCGCCTGGGAGGACCGGCCGAGGACGAGGCTGAGGAACAGGTCGGCCGCGATCTCGGGATCGGCCGCCGCGATCCGCCCGCGCCGGGCGAAGGCCTCGATGAGCTGCGCCACGGCGCGCACGCCCCGCAGCCAGCCCTCCTCGTGGGCGAGGCGGGCGAGCTCCGGGAACTGCAGCGCCTGGGCGACGAGGTTGCGCTTGAGCATCGCGGCCCCCGGCGACTGCCCGTGGGCCAGCAGGGTGCGGCTCAGGTCGTGCAGGGCCGCCTCGACGTCGTCGGTCCCGACATCGGCCCCGGCGCGGGCCGCCTGCGCCTCCGCGGCGGCGGCGAGGGGCGCCAGCCACGCGGCGATCCGCTCGCGCAGGACCGCCTCGAACAGGGCCCGCTTGTCGCGGTAGCGGGCGTAGACCGTCGGCTTGCTCATGCCGGCGGCCTCGGCCACCGCGTCGATGGAGGTGGCGTCGAAACCGCGCTCCATGAACAGGGCCGTCGCCACGGCGATCAGGTGCACCTCGCGCCGGGTCGCCTCCGCGCGCGTGGGCCGCCCGCCCCGCCGCGGCCCGACCTCCGCCCCCTCGATCTCGGTCGCCGTCACCCGCGATCCTCCTTGCCCGCCTTCGCCGTTCGCATTATTAAAACGATACCGTACCGTTTTAATATTGGCCAGACCCGATGGACGCACGTCGCAGCGACCGCTTCAAGAGCGCCGAGCCGATCGCGGGCGGCGCAGCGCCATCCGGCGCACCGGCCGGTCCCGCGGCGAAGCCGCGTCGCGGCCGGGCGCGGATCGTCCTGCCCCTCGTCGGGCTCCTCGCGCTGGGGGGCGCCGGGAGCTACGGCTGGCACTGGTGGACGACCGGGCGCTTCCTCGAGACCACCGACGACGCCTACCTTCAGTCCGACAAGGTCACGGTGGCGCCGCGCATCGCCGGCATCGTCGCGGAGGTGCGGGTCGGCGACAACCAGCCCGTCAAGGCCGGCGACGTGATCGCCCGCCTCGACGACCGCTCCTACCGGGTCCAGCTCAAGCAGGCCGAGGCCGAGGTCGACAAGGACAGGGCGCACGTGCTGGGCGTCGCCGCGGCGATCATCCAGCAGCAGGCGCAGGTCGCGTCGTCGAAGGCCGACCTCGCCAATGCCGAGGCCGCGCTGACCTTCTCGCAGCAGGAATACACCCGCTACCAGAACCTGCTGCAGACCGGCTCGGGCACGGTGCAGCGCCAGCAGCAGGCGGATGCCGACCTGCGCCAGCGCCACGCCGCCCGCGACAAGGCCGCCGCGTCGCTCGACGCCGCGCAGAAGCAGATCGACAGCCTGAAGGCGCTGGAGGCCAGCACCCGGGCGAGCCTCGCGGGGGCTTTGGCCAAGGTCGAGGGCGTGAGGCTCGACCTCAGCTACACCACCATCGTGGCGCCGATCGACGGGGTCGCCGGCGACCGGGCGCTCCGGATCGGGCAGGTCGTCTCCCCCGGCACCGGGCTCCTGACCCTGGTGCCCATGGGCCGCGACATCTACCTCGTGGCGAACTTCAAGGAGACCCAGACCGGGCACATGGTCGAGGGCGCGCGCGTCACCTTCACGGTGGACGCGCTCAGCGACCATGACTTCGAGGGCCGGATCGAGAGCTTCTCCCCGGGCACGGGGTCGCAATTCGCCCTGCTGCCGCCCGAGAACGCCACCGGCAACTTCACCAAGGTGGTGCAGCGCGTGCCCGTGCGCGTCGCCCTCGACCCGTCGGATCCGCTCGTCGCCCGCCTGCGCCCCGGCCTGTCCGCGGAGGCGACGGTCCACACCCGGGATCCGGTGGAGCCGGTCGATCCGGCCCGGCGCGGACCCAAGCCCGCCCCGGTGGCCCTCGTCAGCGAGGCCCTGCCCCGGTGAGCGCCGCGATGAACGCCCCGGTGGACGCCCCGCTGAACGCCGCCACGGGCCCCGTTCCGGCCGTGGCCATGCCCATTCCCGACGCGAAGGCGAGCGCCCGGGACTGGCTCGCCGTGTTCGGCGCGATCCTCGGCGCCTTCACGGCCATCCTCGACATCCAGATCACCAACGCGTCGCTCGCCGATATCCAGGGAGCGCTCGGCGCCTCCACCGAGGAGGGGAGCTGGATCTCCACCGCCTACCTGATGGCCGAGATCATCGTGATCCCGCTCACCGGCTGGCTGTCCTCGGTGATCGGCCTGCGCCGCTACCTCGCGGTGAACACGATCCTGTTCACCGCCTTCTCGCTCGCCTGCGCGCTGTCGACCACGCTCGCCCAGATGATCCTGTTCCGGGCCGGCCAGGGCTTCACCGGCGGCGTGCTGATCCCCACCGCCATCGTCATCGTGCGCACGCGGCTGCCGAAGAGCCAGCAGGCGATCGGCATCGCCATGTTCGGCCTCACCGCCACCTTCGCGCCCGCCATCGGCCCGACGGTCGGCGGCTGGCTCACCGACAACCTGTCCTGGCACTACATCTTCTACCTGAACCTGATCTTCGGTCCGATCGCGGCCGCGATCCAGCTCGGCGCCTTCGAGACGGTGCCCGCGCGCTGGGGCGAGCTGCTCAAGGGCGACTGGATCGGCATCGGCCTGATGGCGACCGGGCTGCCGGCCCTGACCTACGTGCTGGAGGAAGGCCAGCGCAAGGACTGGTTCGGCTCCCCCATCATCGTCCAGGCCAGCCTCCTGGCCGCGGCCGGCATCACGGGCTTCATCGTCCGCGAGTTGATGGCCGAGCGGCCGTTCATCAACCTGCGGGTGCTGGCCAACCGCTCGGTCGGCGGCGCCTGCGTGCTGATGACCGTGCTGGGCGCGGTCTCGTACGGGTCGATCTACATCATCCCGGTCTACTGCGCGCAGATCCAGGGCTACAACGCCCAGCAGATCGGCTACGTGGTGATGTGGTCGGGCCTGCCGCAGCTGCTGCTGTTCCCGATGATGCCGCTGATCATGCGCGCCGTGGACGCGCGGCTCCTCGTCGTCACCGGCACGCTGTTCTTCATCGCGAGCTGCTGGATCAATGTCGGCCTGACCCACGATGTCGGGGCCGACCAGCTGATCCTGCCGCAGATCCTGCGGGCCATCGGCCAGCCGCTGTTCACGATCCCGCTCTCGCAGCTCTCCACCGTGGGCCTCGGCCCGCGCGACACCGCCGACGCCTCGGCGTTGTCCAACATGATGCGCAACCTCGGCGGCTCGATCGGCATCGCGCTCCTGTCGACCATGATCGACCGGCGGGAGCACTTCCACTTCTCGATGCTGGCCGAGGCGATCACCGTCAACGCGACCCGGACCCAGGACCGGCTCGCCACCATGGCCGCCGGGATGCATGCCCGCATCGCCGACCCGCTGGCCGCCAAGGGCGTCGCACTGGGCCAGCTCGCCGCCCAGGTCCGCCGCGAGGCCTACGTCATGGCCTACGCGGACGGATTCTGGCTGGTTGGCGTGAGCCTCGTGGCGAGCCTCGCCGTGGTGGCGATCCTCAGGAAGCCCCCGCGCGCCACCGGGTCCGTGGAGGCGCACTGAGCGGCAAGCCGACCGCCAGGGGGCCTACTTTCCCGGCAGGTTGTGGACGATCGGGAAGAACGTGTCCTTCCAGTCCTTGGGCTCGGCCTTGATGGTCTTCATCGCGTAGAAGTGCCGGGCCTGGAGCATGATGCCGTAGGGGGTGGTGGAGAAGTTGGTCCCCGGCTCCTTCATGATCTCGACCAGGGTCTCGGGCGGGGTCTTCTCGTTGGTGGCCGCCACGTAGTCCTTGGCGGCCTTGAGCGGATCCCGGGCAATCTCGGCGTTGGCCTCGTCGATGGCGGCCACGATGGCGGCGGCGAGCTTGGGGTTGCGGTTGTACCAGCCGGTCCGGGCGTAGAAGATCGCGTTGCTCACCGGCTCGCCCACCATCTCGTAGGAGTTGAGGACCTTGTGGATCGCCGGGTCCTGCAGCTCGCGCTGCTGGAACGGCGGCAGCGAGAAGTGGCTGTTGACCTCGTTGTGCGGACTCGCGAGCGCCGCCACGGCGTCGGGATGGCCGAGCTGGACGGTCAGCGGGTCGAGCTTGGTCGCGCCCTCGGGCCCGAAGGCCTTCTTGGCGGCGATCTGGAGCAGCACCGCCTGCGAGGAGACCTTCACGGAGGGCAGCGCGATCTTGTCCTTGCCGGAGAAGTCGCTGAGCGTCTTCACGTCCGGGTTGCGGGTCAGCAGCAGCATCGGCGTCGAGCCGACGCCGCAGAGCCCCTTCACGTCGCCCCGCGTCCGGTCGTTCATCAGCAGCATGTTGGTGGAGCCGCTGTCGACGATGTCGATGTTGCCCGAGAGCAGCGCGTCGTTGCCGGCCGCGCCGCTCGTCAGGTTCAGCCACTCCACCGTGACGTCCCCGAGGCCCGCCGCCTTGGCGTGCTTCTCGATCAGCTTGTGCTGCTCGGCCAGCACCGCCGGGAGGTAGACGAAGCCCGGCTGCCGGCTGATCCGGACCTTGGCATCGTCGGCCCGGACGGGGGCGGCGAAGGCCAGCCCGGCGAGCAGGAGGGCCGGCCCGGCCCGGAGGAGCCGAAGGCCGCCCCTCCGCAACGAACCCGTCCGCGACGTACGCACCATGAGGCTTCTCCCTGTGGCCCGGCGGTCTCCCTGGCGGGGCCGGGCTTTCGTCGGACCGGAAGTGGACAGGCTTGGGCCGGCGCGCGCAAGGCCTGCCGCCACGCCCCGCTAACGCAGAACCTGCCTTGTCCCGCGCCGTGCATCCCCGAGTGCCGGGCGCGGGTGAGGACCGGCATCGGGGCGAAGCGCCACGCCGTCACGGCCGCCGCGCTGGTCGGCATCGTCGCGGTCTCGGGATCGGGCTCGTCAGGCTGAAATTCCAGGTCGAGCAGGGTCGCGTGGCCGAGACCCGCGGCCTGACGGACGGGGCCTGCGGGGTCGCGGCCTGTTTCCCGAGCGAGGAGCGGGCCGGACGCCTGTCCCGGCCGAGGCCAGGCCGCCGCGATCCGGGCCCCGGACGACCCTGCGCTCCGACAGCCGGGAATGGTTCAGATTAGACGACAGGCAGCCCCGCGTGGCGGCGCGGAGAGGCGCGGCCTCGCGGTCGGGGTCGCGGCCGTCCCGGAGGAGCAGAACGCGGCGATCCCCGAGATCGTGCGCGGGGCGCCGGCGCGGCCTCGGACCGGGTGCTGACGGCCGCGCGGCCTCGCGCACGGCTCGGAGGCGCTCGATCCGGCGGTCAAGACGGTCAAGACGGTCAAGGCGGTCCTGGCGGCCGTGAAGGCGGCCGGAGCGGGTCCTGTCCCGCGCGGATGAAGCGGAGCGTGCCGGCGCGCCGGGCCGGCCGGCCGGTGTCGCTCGTGTGGTTGACCCCGTCCACGACCGGCACCTCGGGGAAGTCGAAGGGGCTTACCCCGTCGAGGCACGCCACGTTGACGGCGTACAGGTTCCGGTCCGAGCGGCGCTGATGATGCGTGTAGATCCCGCAGCGGGCGCAGAAGAAGTGCTCCGCCGACCGGGTGTGGAAGCGGTAGCGCGTCAGCGTCTCCGCGCCCTGCAGGATCGTGATCCCGCCCATCTCGGCCATGCCGACGACGGCGCCACGCATCCGGCAGAAGGAGCAGGTGCAGCGGCGGATCGAGTCGAAGCCGTCGCTGAGCGTGACCGCGAAGCGCACGGCGCCGCAATGGCACTGGCCGGTCCGGATGATCGCGTCGCCCACGCCGTACCCCGCGCATACCTTCCGCAGCCGGCCGACCCTAGTCCCGGGGTTCGAGCCGGACAATTCCCGATGTCTCACGCGTCGTGTCAGGAAATCTCACGCGGCGGCGCGCCGGGCGCGCCCCGCGCCCCGGGCCGACATCGCGCGCTCGGGGCCTGCTCGGGGAACGCCCCGCGCTCCCCGCTCCGGACGGGACGTGTGGACCGCCGGCCTCACCGACCCCCTTGATGCGCCCCCGGCCCCTCCCCGCCCGGGAAGCCTCGCACCGCGGCGCGCACCAGGGCGTCGATCATCGGGCGCACGTCGTCCACGCCGAGGGGCCCGAGGCTGCCGAGATCGGCCAGATAGGCCATGCCGTGGACGCTGGACCACAGCGCCCGGGCCATGACGGGGATCTCCGCCTCGGCGAGCCGGCCGCCGTCGCGCAGCACGTCCTCCAGGATCCCGAACAGGACCGCGATGTCCGCCTGCACCGCGTCGGGCGCCGCCACCGTGCGCCGCTCGAAGATCGCCGCCCAGGCCGGGTGGTTCGCGGCCGCGAAGGCGAGATACGCGTCGGCCAGGCACAGGAGCCGGTCCGCCGTCCCGACCGCCGGGCAGGCGGCCAGCGCCGCCGCCAGGGCATCCCGCAGGCGGTGCATGGTGACCGCGCTGGCCTCCAGCCGCAGCAGCTCCAGGCTGTCGAACTGCGTGTAGACCGAGCCGACCGCGGTGCCCGCCCGCTCCGCGACGGCGCGGGCCGTCAGCGCCCCCGCGCCGCCCGCGTTCAGGATCGCCACCGCCGCGTCGATCAGAGCCCGCCGATCCGCGGCGCGGTCGGTCTGCCCCTTGCGCGGCCGGCCGCGCAATTTTTTCTGAACGGCGTTCATTTTAAGCCTTGCGGATGGGACCGGCCCATGATTAATTGTTTCATGAACGGCGTTCAACAAAATCCGGAGCGGGTCCGGAGCGCCCTTCCGCGAGGTGAGCCGTGATGCGAACCCTCTCCATCCTGATGCGGGGCGCGATCGCCGACAACGCCCAGGCGATCCACGACGCGAACGCCGTGACGATCCTGCGCCAGCAGATCCGCGACGCCGCGGGGGCGCTCGCCACCGCGCGCCGGGAACTCGCCGTGGCGCTCGCCTACCATGCCGCGGAGGCCCGGGCGCTCGACGCGATCACCGCCCGCGTCGACACCCTGTCGGACGGGGCCCGACGGGCCCTCAGGGACGGGCGCGACGATCTCGGGACCGAGGCGGCGAGCCTGATCGCGGCCCTGGAGGACGAGCGGGCCGACCGGCGGGAGGCCGCGGGCCGCTTCGCCGCCGAGACCGAGCGGCTCAAGCGCCTCGTGGCGCAGGGCACCGAGCGGCTGCGGGACCTCGACCGCGGCCTCCAGACCGCCCGCACCACCGAGGCGCTGCGGCGGGCCGGGCTGGAGGGCCGCCGGGTCACGACCCTGTCGGCCGGAGCATTCGCGGAGGCCGAACGCACGCTGGCGCGCCTGCGCGAGCGCCAGGCCGCGGAGGCGGACGTCGCCGACGCCCTGGCGGAGCTGGAGGCCGCCGCGGCCGCCGGGGTCGAGGCCGACCTCGACGCGGCCGGCTACGGCCGCCGCCGCACGGACCCCCGGGCGGTCCTCGACCGCCTCAGGGCGCAGGCCTGACCGCCCCGCCCTCACCCGCCCTCATCGCCCGCCTTCACACCCGCCTGCACGCGAGGAGCCCACGAGATGGTACCGCAGATGCCCCATACCGCCGCCTGGAAGACCTTCACGCTGGTCAGCTTCGCCGCCGCCGCCGCCATGCTGGCGATGGGAATCTTCTTCCTGCCCGCCGACATCTGGATCAAGGGCTACCTCGCCATGGCGGCGATCTTCCTGACCGGCACGACCTTCACGCTGGCCAAGACCCTGCGCGACGAGCACGAGGCGAGCCGGCTGATCAACAAGATCGAGGACGCCGCCGCCGAGCGGGTCCTGCGCGAGGCGGTGCCCGGACGGCTCTGAGGCCGGACCGCGGCTGGCGCGGAGAGGCTGTCGCCGCGCGGGGAGGACGACGGATCCTCCCCGCGCGGTCCGATCCGGCCGGCCGCGACATCGACTGTAAACCACGCCCGCGACGGATCGGGCGGCCGTAACCGGACCTTCAGCCTGCGCTGGGACAGTCCCGCATCCGTTTGAGCAGGGACCCGTGATGCCGAAGCAGAAATTCCGTCTGGTGACACGCAGCGACTTCGACGGTCTCGTCTGCGGCATGCTGCTGCGCGAACTCGACCTGATCGACGACATCAAGTTCGTCCATCCCAAGGACATGCAGGACGGCCTCGTGCCCGTCACGGACCGCGACATCATCACCAACCTGCCCTACGTGGCGGGCTGCCACCTCGCCTTCGACCACCATTCGAGCGAGACGACGCGCAATGCCGGGCGGGACCTGCCGAACCACATCATCGACCCGACGGCGCCCTCGGCGGCCCGGGTCGTCTATCGGCATTTCGGCGCCGCCTCCTTCCCGCGGGTCAGCGACGAACTCATGGCGGCGGTCGACAAGGCCGACGCCGCGCAGTTCACCCGCGCGGAGATCCTCGACCCGCAGGGATGGGTGCTGCTGAACTTCCTCATGGATTCGCGCACGGGGCTCGGCCGGTTCCGCGACTTCCGGATCTCGAACTACGAGCTGATGATGCAGCTCATCGAGCAGTGCCGCGACCACGGCATCGCGGAGGTCCTGGCCCTTCCGGACGTCCGGGAGCGCGTCGAGCTCTACGAGGCCCACCGGGAGCCCTTCGCGGCGCAGCTCCGCCGCTGCACGTCGGTGCACGGCAAGCTGGCCCTGATCGACCTGCGCGACGAGGCGGTCATCTACGCCGGAAACCGCTTCGCGGTTTACGCCCTGTTTCCCGACTGCGACGTCTCGGCCCACGTCATGTGGGGCCTGAAGCAGCAGAACACCGTCTTCGCCATCGGCAAGTCGATCCTGGATCGCGGCTCGCAGGTCGATGTCGGCGCCCTCTGCCTCGGCTACGGCGGCGGCGGTCACCGGGCGGCCGGGACCTGCCAGATTCCCAATGCCCGGGCCGAGGCCGTCAAGGCCGAGCTGATCGACGCCCTCTCGGGGGCGCCCCGGAAGGCCGCCGCCTGACCGGGCCGGGCGGGGAGGACGGCCCGGCGCCTCCGGGCGCCGGACCCTCCCGGCCGGTCGCGGGGGCGCGGCCGGGGCTTGGGCGCGGCACCCGTTACGAAAGTCCCCCGATCCGATAGGGCCGCCCCCGGCGCCCCGTTGACTGCGCGTGGCCAGCGGCTAGAGGCCGTACCCTGCAGATCGAGTCCGCGCACGAACGACGCGGACCGGAGGAAACGTCGGGCCTGTCGTGCCCGCTCAGGAAAGGCCGCCATGCTTCTGTCCCGCTATGCCCTGTCCCGCCGGCGATTCCTGGCGACCGGCTCGACGGCGCTCCTCGCCGGCACCGTGGCGGCGCCGCACGTGGCCCGGGCGCAACGGGCGGACTTCACCTACAAGTACGCCAACAACCTGCCCGACACGCACCCGATGAACATCCGCGCCCGCGAGATGGCCGAGGCCCTGCGCACGGAGAGCGGCGGCCGGTTCGACCTCAAGATCTTCCCGACGAGCCAGCTCGGCTCCGACACCGACACGTTGAGCCAGCTCCGCTCGGGCAGCGTCGAGTTCTTCACGATGTCGCCGCTGATCCTCTCGACGCTGGTGCCGAACGCGTCGATCAACGGCATCGGCTACGCCTTCCCGAACTACGAGGCCGTCTGGCCGGCCATGGACGGCGAGCTCGGCGCCTGGGTCCGGCAGCAGATCGCCAAGGCCGGCCTCGTCGCCATGGAGAAGATCTGGGACAACGGCTACCGCCAGACCACCTCGTCGACCCGGCCGATCGCTACGCCCGACGACTTCAAGGGCTTCCGGATCCGCGTCCCGGTCTCGCCGCTCTGGACCTCGATGTTCAAGGCGTTCGACGCCGCCCCCGCCTCGATCAACCTGAACGAGACCTACTCGGCCCTGCAGACCAAGATCGTCGAGGGCCAGGAGAACCCGCTGGCGGTGATCTCCACGACCAAGTTCTACGAGGTGCAGAAATACTGCTCGCTCACCAACCACATGTGGGACGGCTACTGGTTCCTGGCGAACCGGCGCGCCTGGGAGCGCCTTCCGCCGGACCTGCGCACGATGGTGGCCCGCCACATCGACGCCGCCGGGCTGAAGGAGCGCGCGGACGTCGCCCAGCTCAACGCCAACCTGCAGGCGGACCTCTCGAAGAACGGCATGGTCTTCAACAAGCCCGACCCCGAACCCTTCCGCGAGAAGCTGCGCAAGGCCGGCTTCTACGCCGAGTGGAAGGGCCGGTACGGCGACGAGGGCTGGTCGCTGCTGGAGAAGGCCTGCGGGAAGCTCACCTGATGGGGACCGCGACGCCGCCGCGCGGCGGCGTCGCGCCGTGCTCCCGGCGGGTCATGAACCTCGCCCACTTCCTGCGCCGGTCCGCGCGCCGCTTCCCGGACGCGGTGGGCCTCGCCTGGGGGGCGCGGTCCTGGACCTGGGCGGAACTCGACGCCCGGGTCGACGCCGCGGCGGCGGCGCTCGCCGCCCGCGGCATCGCCAAGGGCGACCGCGTGCTGGTCCAGGCGCGCAACGGCAACCCGCTGTTCGAGTCGATGTTCGCCTGCTTCCGGATCGGCGCCGTCTGGGTGCCGACGAACTTCCGGCAGACGCCCGCGGAAGTGTCCTACCTCGCGCGCGCCAGCGGCGCCTCCGCGCTGATCTGCGACGCCGGCTTTCCGGACCACGCCGCCGCCGTGCGGGCGTCCTGCCCGGACCTCGGCCTCGTCGTCGAGATCGGCGGCCGGGCCTTCGGGACGGATTACGACGGCCTCGTCGCGGAGCACCTGGGCGAGGCCGCGCCCACCGCCGACGTGGAGCACGACGATCCGTGCTGGTTCTTCTTCACCTCGGGCACGACCGGGCGCCCGAAGGCGGCGGTCCTCACCCACGGCCAGATGGCCTTCGTGGTCACCAACCACCTCTGCGACCTGATGCCGGGCACCACCGAGGCCGACGCGTCCCTCGTCGTCGCGCCGCTCTCGCACGGCGCCGGCATCCACCAGTTGGCCCAGGTCGCGGCCGGCACGAAGACGGTGCTGACCGGCGGCGCCCGCCTGGACCCCGAGGAGGTCTGGGCGCTCGTGGAGCGCTGGCGCATCACCAACCTGTTCACCGTGCCCACCATCGTGAAGCTGCTGACCGAGCATCCGGCGGTCGCGGCCCACGACCATTCCAGCCTGCGGCACGTGATCTACGCGGGCGCCCCGATGTACCGGGCGGATCAGCAGCACGCGCTGCGGGTCCTGGGCCCGGTGCTGGTGCAGTATTTCGGGCTCGGCGAGGTGACCGGCAACATCACCGTGCTGCCGCCCCGCCTGCACGCGGCCGAGGACGGGCCCGACGTCAAGGTCGGCACCTGCGGGATCGAGCGCACCGGCATGCAGGTCCAGATCCAGGACGCGGCGGGGCGTGCGCTCCCGCCGGGCGAGACCGGCGAGATCTGCGTCTGCGGCCCGGCGGTGTTCGCCGGCTACTACGACAACCCGGAGGCCAACGCGGCGGCGTTCCGCGACGGCTGGTTCCGGACCGGCGACCTCGGCCATTGCGACGCGGAAGGCTTCCTGTTCATCACCGGCCGCGCCTCCGACATGTACATCTCCGGCGGCTCGAACGTGTACCCGCGCGAGATCGAGGAGAAGCTCCTGACGCATCCGGCGATCTCGGAGGCCGCGATCCTCGGCGTGCCGGACCCGGCCTGGGGCGAGGTCGGTGTGGCGGTCTGCGTCGCGCGGCCCGGGGCGCCGGTGGCGGAGGGCGAGCTGATCGCGTGGCTGTCGGCCGCGATCGCCCGCTACAAGCTGCCCCGGCGGGTGTTCTTCTGGGAGGCCCTGCCGAAATCCGGCTACGGCAAGGTGACGAAGCGCGCGATCCGCGAGGGCCTCGAGGCGCGGGGCGACCTACCCCTCGAGAACCCGGCCTCGACGCCGCGCGGCTAAGGCTTCGGCCCGACGCCATCCCGTCGTCGCGAGCGCGGTGACCGGGGCGCGCCGGCACGGCGTGGGGCGCCGGCCGGATCGCGTCGCGGTGCCCGCCCGGAGGCCGCCGCCGGCCCGCTGCCCGGAAACCGGGTGGCCGCTCGGGCGCATCGCACCCGCCGCACCGCACGCACCGCGTTTGCTGCGCCGCACCCGCGGCGACAGCCCCAATCCCGGCGTGGGGCACAAACCGGTTGCGGTACCCGACCCGCCTCATGACGTCGCTGCATGACAGCCCACGCGCGAAACCCCTCACGCGTCGGGGCCGGCAGGATCATATTGCGCTGCAGCAAGCCGGGCGATGCGCCTGGGCATGACCGGGATCGGGCTCCATGACCACCCTCGCGAACCTCGTCGGCTTCCGCTCCGACAGCGCCGCGCCGCTCCTCGCGCAGATCGCCGGCCGCCTCGGCGTCGCCGTGCGCCGCGCCGCCGCCGGGCGCTACGCCGAGCAGCGCGACCGGATCGTCCGCACCGGCGGCGCCGGCATGATCTGACCGCGCCCGGCACGCCCGTCCCGATCGATCGGCCTCAGAGGAAGCCGATCGAGAACCAGGGGACGAGGATGATGACGAGGAGCCCGACCAGCAGGGCCACGATGTAGCCGACGATCGGGCGCATCCCGGCATCGGGGTGGATCCGGCTGATGGCGCAGGCCGCGTAGTAGCCGACGCCGAAGGGCGGGGCGAACAGGCCGATGCCCATCGCGAGGATCACCACCATGGCGTAGTGGACCTCGTGCACCCCGACCGCCCGGGCGATCGGGAACAGCAGCGGGCCGAACAGCACGATCGCCGGGATGCCCTCCAGCACCGAGCCCAGGACGATGAAGGCGAGGGCCGAGACGAACAGGAAGCCGAGCGCGCCGCCCGGCAGGCTCTTCATCACCTCGGCCAGCGTCTGCGAGAAGCCCGACTGTGTCAGCGCCCAGGCCATTCCGGTGGCCGCGCCGATGATCAGCAGGATCGCCCCCGACAGCGTGGCGGTGGTCACCAGCATCGGGTAGAGCCGCCGCCAGTCGAACTGCCGGTAGATCAGCAGCCCCGCCAGCGCCGCGTAGACGATGCCGATGGTGGACACCTCGGTGGCGGTGGCGATGCCCTCGACCACGGCGAAGCGGATCACGAACGGCAGGGCCAGCGCCGGGATCGCCACCAGGAAGGCGCGGCCGATGATGCGTCCGGACGGCCGGGCGACGTGGCTGAGGTCCTCGCCGCGGTAGCGCCACCAGACCAGCGCGCAGAGGGTCGCGGCGAGCACGAGGCCGGGCAGCAGGCCGCCGGTGAACAGGGCCGTGATCGACACGCCGGTGACCGAGCCGATGGTGATCAGCACGATGGAGGGCGGGATCGTCTCGGTCTGCGCGCCGGTGGTGGCGAGCAGCGCCACGAGGTCGCCTTCCCTGGCGCCCCGGGCCTTCATCTCGGGGAACAGCACGGGGGCGACGGCGGCCATGTCGGCGGCCTTCGACCCGGAGATGCCCGACACGAGGTACATCGCGCCGACCAGCACGTAGTGCAGGCCGCCACGGACATGGCCGAGCAGGCTCGCCAGGAACCCGACCATGGCGCGGGCCATGCCGGTCATCTCGATGAGCAGGCCGAGGAACACGAACAGCGGCACGGCGAGCAGGATCAGGTGGCTCATGCCCTCGTCCATGCGCCCGACCACCACCATCGCGGGGGCGTGGGTGGTCAGCGTG
>NZ_JAKSYP010000138.1:0-7015 GCF_022829625.1 Methylobacterium sp. E-046
GCCCGATGACGGCAGCGGCAGGGACGTGTTCGTCCATATCTCGGCTGTCGAGCGGGCCGGCATGCGTAGCCTGATCGAAGGGCAAAAGGTCTCCTACGACGTCGAGGCCGACCGGCGCAGCGGTAAGGAAAGCGCCGCCAACCTGAAGAGCGCCTGAGCCTTCCCGATCCGGGATCGTCTCGCGGGCGAGCGTTGAAGCCTAGCTAACCACCCTCGCTCATCCTGCCTCTCGGGCCGAGTCGCGTATCTGGCTCATCGCCGTGAGGAACGGCATCGAGCCCCGCCAGCCCGTGATCAGATCGGGCGGCGGGGCCAACGCTTTGGATGGGGCAGTGTAACCACTATGCCGAAGCCGTCCGATGCACACCTACATGTCTTGCTCGCCAAGGCAAGCAGGATCTCGCCGAAGCTGAACGGCGCCGGGACCATCAAGCCCGTGTCGTCTACAACCTGGTCGATGGCACGGATACACGGGCTTTCGCCGTGAAGGCACTGCGGGAGATCGAACGGAGCATCGTGTTCATCCGCGCGAACCGGGAGTTGATCGAGCACATCCTAGCCTGATCAGCATCAGCCAGGCGGGACGCTACGCCGACGCGATCAGCATCCAGTTGCGAGCCCGGGCCAGACGGTCGTCGTCCGGCGTCAGCGGCATGTCGGCGATCACGCGCTCGACGATGTCGCGCAAGGTTGCCTCGTTGAGGCTCAGGCCCTGCGCGAAACCGTAAAGCTGCCGCATCAGGCAGGCGACGACGATTTCGTGGTTCGGCTCGGGCTCGCTCATACCTTTCGTCTCCGACGCCTCGGCTTCTTCGGCATCGTTTTGGCCAGCACGTTCCGGATCTCGCGTAGGATCAGGTCGGCGGCGACGACGCAACGTGTCTGAAGATGCAACAAGCCCTGCCTGCCGTGATAAGATTGGACGGCAGGGCCGATATCGCCTCGGAGCTATCTTGCTCAGGCAGCCCTGTGGCGCTCCTTCGGCTGCCGCTCCGCCATGGCGCTTGGCTGACCGAGACCGATCGCCTTGGCGAGGGCAGAACGCCGCTCGGCGTAGCTCGCGGCGACCATTGGATAATCACTCGGCAGCCCGTAGCGCTCGCGGTAGCTCTGCGGGTCGTGACCGTTGGCGGTCAGATGACGCTTGAGCGTCTTATAGGCCTTGCCGTCGATGAAGCTGACGATGCCGTCGTCCCGAACTGACTTGCGGATCTGGGCTGCGGTCGGCTTCTCAGCTTCGGGTGCTGAAGCGACAGCACCGAACGCGCTACCAGAAGTCAGCCCGCGAACAGCATTGTGCACGCTCTGAATGAGGTTCGGAAGCTCAGCAATGGGCACGGAGTTGTTGGAAACGTAGGCGGCAACGATGTCGCCGGCCAGCTCAGTCAGGTCGAGAGCAGACCCTAAGATTTCTTCTTTCACTGTACCTCTGCCGGGTGCAACTCAGCCCACCAACAGGGGGGTGGGGCGCCAATCTAAATTACGAATTTTCCAACGCGGTCAAGCCCGTCGCGATCAATATCTCGCTCTTGCTTTAGTGTTCTTACTCAAGGCTTAGGATGGGACCGGCTGCGGCTTACGGCTTAGCCAGATCGCTCAGCCACTGCGCGTCACCAACTGCGTGCTCAGCCCCATCGTTGGTCGCGGGCAACTCAGGCAGATCAAGGCCACACATGCCATGATGCCACGAGCGACTTCTTAGAGTGTCGATGAAATTCGGCCCTCAGATTATCCTCAATTTTATCTATCGAGCTTCTCAAGCTACCTTTGCCTACGGCCGTCCATCCACTAAGAAGCTCCAGGTATTTGACGCCGATTTCAGGTGGAGGAGATCTAAGTTGGCAGAAAATGGTCAAATTCTCGATGAAGGCTCGGATCAGAGCGAGGGCCAATCGGATCTGGTCGCCCTGACTGCTGACATCGTCTCAGCCTACGTCTCGAACAATCGCGTGCCTCCCGCCGAGATGGCAGGGCTGCTCTCCAGCGTACATGCTGCAATCACCGGGTTGGGCAGTTCCCCCGCTGTCGTCGAGCCTCGTCCAGCGAAGCCGACGCCCGCGCAGATCCGCAAGTCGATCACGCCGGACGCGCTGATCAGCTTCCTCGACGGCAAACCGTACAAGACGCTGAAGCGCCATCTTACTGGTAACGGTATGACCATCGACGAGTACCGGGAGCGCTATGGTCTGCCACGCGACTACCCAGCGGTGGCTGCCAGCTACTCCGAGTCGCGCTCGGCGCTCGCCAAGAGCCTCGGTCTCGGCCAACAGCGCCGGAAGTCTGCGGAGACCGCGGAGAAGCCTTCCAAAGCTCGTAAGCCGAAGGGAGCTGCGGCTGCTGAGTGAGGCTGAGGTCAGCGCAACAGGACTGATTGCGCTCACGAAGGCCGGCCGGGCGGCCATATCATCACGGCTCGCCCGGCCTTGCGCACAACCTGACCGCGCCGCAGCTAGCGGTGGCTACATGACCGCTGACGAGTGTGGGGCAAGCCTGCATGTGGGCCTGTGGGCAGGCAGTCAGTGCGGCGGGCCGAGAAGCTGGCCGGGCGCGGCTCAACGAACACAGACAGCCGGCGCCAACCGTGCTGAAACCATGGCAGGCGAGTCGGCGCGTGGGCCTGTGGGCAGGTCTGCAGTACGACAAGCCGGATGGCCGCCAAGCGGGAGTGCGGACGTGCGGACAATAGCCGTCATCAGCCAAAAGGGCGGCGTCGGGAAATCGACGGTCTCGGTCCACCTTGCGGTGGCCGGCACGCTGGCCGGGTTTCGTACGGCGCTCGTTGACCTCGACCCACAGGCCACTGCCAGGAAGTGGGGCGACAAGCGACAGGCGCCTGAGCCCGAAGTGATCAGCGACCATGCCGAGCGGCTGCCGCAGCTTGTCGACGCGGCGCGAGCGAACGGGGCGGATCTCCTTGTGATCGACACCGCTCCAAACGCAGACCGCGCCTCGCTGGCGGCTGCCCGCGCTGCCGACCTCATCCTAATCCCCTGCCGGCCGGCGGCCTTCGACCTGGAGGCGATTGAGGCGACGCGGGATCTCGCGACCATCGCCAAGAAACCTGCATGGGTGGTGCTATCCTCGGCACCGACGCGGAGCGCCATCGTTGAGGAAGCGCGGCGCGGGCTTGAGGAGCAGGGCGCCAAGGTGGCGCCGCAGGTCATCCATCAGCGGGTGGCCTACAGCTATGCGGTGATCGACGGCCGCACCGCCTCCGAGTACGAGCCTGACGGCAAGGCAGCCGAGGAAGTCGCTGAGCTGTTCGCGTGGGCACGCGGGGAAGTGGGCCTGCCCACAGGCGGTCAATCCGGCAAGAAGATGAGAGGGCAAGCGTGACGAAGCGGCCGAGCCTGTTCAGCGCGAAGGCGGCGCCAGCGACATCTCAGGCGGACGATCCGCCAGCCAGCGAGGCACCCGTGGCCCCCGCCCCTGCCGAACCGAAGGCGGCCGAGCCGGCGGCGCGTGCTGCCTACCCGAAGGCCACGACCCGGGCGGGCAAGCGTGTCGTGACGGCCTATGTCTCGCCCGAGGCGTTCCGGCAGCTCAAGCGGATCGCGGCTGATGAGGATGCCCAGGTACAGGATCTTCTGACGGAAGGGCTGAACGCCGTGTTTGCCGCTCGCGGCTTGTCGAGGATCGCGTGATGACACTGGGCGGCGAGACGATCATCAAAGGGGCCGCCTCTCCGGAGGATCTGCGGCTCGGTCGCAGCGGCGTGCCAGGGCCGTCCAGTTGGCCGCGCGGCGTGAACCTCATATCGACCGAAGGGCTCGGCCTCCTCGGTGTCGGTGAGGATGGCAGCCTCTACTACAACGGCAAGCTGATTGAGGTTCGGCAGTCGCTCGTGCTGACGGGCTTGCAGAAGACGATCGCAGGTCTCGCCGTCGCGTTCGCCATCTTGGGCGGTTTCGGGTCCATGCTGCAAGGAGCGGTGGCCGCGCATCAGTGGGCCTGCCAGAACGAGGCGACGGCTTGGCGTTGCCCGAAGAAGTGAAGGCGCGCCCACCTGTCGGCCTGCCGCGGTGTCTGCTTGTGGGCAGGCCGGCAATCCGGCCTTGCCGCAAGCCTGCATCTCACGTAACTTGCGATAACGGTCATTCTCGGAAGTTTGGACGTGAGCCAACCGCCCGTCATCCTGCCGCCCGGCGATAGCCTCGGTCTACCTGCCGAGGCGGCTTCGATAGTCAGCGCCTATCAGCGGGCCAGCAAGGCGAAATCGACAGTGCGGGCCTACACGTCCGATACCCGGGTGTTTCAGGACTGGTGCGCCCGGTTCGGCTTCCGGTCCCTGCCAGCGAGCCCCGAGGCCGTAGCCGCTTTCATCGTCTCGGAAGCGGAGGGCGGTCGCGCCGCCTCGACGCTCGGCCGCCGCGTGGCGGCAATCCGGCATGCCCACAAGCTGGCAAGCCTGCCTGACCCTACTGACAATGAAGGCGTGCGCGCCGCCATGAAGGGCGCGCGGCGTAAGGTCGGTGTTGCCCTGACACAGAAGGCCGCTGCGACGGCCGAAATTCTGACCGCGATCTTGATGCGGTGCCCAGACACCCTGACGGGCAAGCGCGATCGGGCCCTGCTGGCGCTCGGCTTCGCTGGCGCGTTCCGCCGGAGCGAATTGGTTGCCCTCAATGTCGAGGACCTGCGCGAAGATCCCGAGGGCCTGCGGGTCACGGTTCGCCGGAGCAAGACGGACCAGGAGGGCAGGGGCTTTGAGAAGGCCATCCCGCACGGTCGGTTCATCCGGCCGGTGGCGCTCGTGCGGGAATGGCTGAATGCCGCCGGTATCACGACCGGCCCGGTGTTCCGGCCGGTGTCGCGGTCGGGGAGGGTGCGGGGCCTAAACATTCCGGAGCAGAATAATAGCGGCCCGACCATTATTCCGGACGGGAAGAATGCACCCCGCCTCACGACGCAGGCCGTGGCCGACATCATCAAGTGGTACTGCGCGGCCGCGGGGCTCGATGCCTCGACGTTCGGGGCGCACAGCCTGCGGGCTGGCTACATCACGACAGCGGCCGAGCGCGGGGCGGATCTCGCGCGGATCATGGACCAGTCCGGCCACCGGGATCCGCGCACGGTGGTCGGCTACATCCGGCGGGCGAACGCGTTCAAGGGGCACTCAGTGAGCGGGTTCCTGTGATTGGCCCGCGTTTAATAAAGCGAGAAAACGCGGGGGCGGCTCTGATAATACAGGGCGGAAACAGCATCGATGCAGCGGCGCGTTGGGAATTTTGCCAGCAGTACGCGCGTGCGCGCGAGGCGCCGGGATGTGCCGGTTTGCCGATATCCTACACTTAGGAGCCGCAGATGAGCCGGGGGCTTGGTAGGCAGCAGCGGTGCATCTTGGCGACGCTTCGACATCTCGAACGCGAACGCGGTCCTGGCTGGCGGTCGCCGGCCGAAGTCATCGCTGCCCTTGAGCGCATCACCGGCCGTCCTTTTGTCGAGCCTGAGCCGATCGACCCCTACGAGCGCATCGAGGCCGGGCAGCTCGCCCAATGCCGCGAGCAGGTGGCGCGTGGCTATCGCGAGTATGCCGCCCACGTGGGGCTGCTAGAGGCACGGATCGCGGAGCGGCCTGCCGCGAAGAAGGCAAGGCTGCGCCCGCGCGCTCCCAACCAAATCCGACAGGGACCGCGAGCCGGCGAAGCCGTGAACCCGTCGAGGGTGCTGGCGCTGTTGGAACGGCGCCGGCTGATCGAACGGATTGCGCATCGAGGGCCGGGGTCAGCGGTCCGGTTGGCGACCGCGCCATGATGACAAATGATGACATCGGAGCCCCCGCTGCACGGTCCTGCCATGGTGACATTTGGTGACGGCGCCGTAGCGCGTGAGTAGCGATTTTCAGCGAGGCGCTGCCGCTCGGCTTTGAAAACAATCAACGGAAATCAAAGGGCCGGCATTCAAGGCGGCGGGCTTGGTCGGGGGTTTTTGCACCAGTACGCGCGCTCGCGCGAGGCGGGATGAATACAAATGAAAACATCGAGGCTCGAATTTTTGCAGGCCCTAAAGGGGATCGCGGATCGCCACCCCCCTGTGTTTTCGGAGCAGTACGCGCGGGCGCGTGCGAGGCCCTGACAGCAACAAGAACAATGGGTCGGCGCCATTGAGAACAAGGCGTATCAACGCGAGCGCGACGGGTGGACGGGCGTGCTGGTAACAGCACCGGAACAGCGTGTCGCCGATCGCGTAAATACGAGACAAATACGCGATCGGCGACACGCTGGCGGATCTCTAAAATAGCTGATGGATAGGCGGCGCGGGTCGGATCCGGCTCGGCCTGGCTGTCGAGGAACGCAACGCGGAGGCCCGCAGCGAGCCCCTGCAATGCGGCCGCGGCGGCGTCCTCCCGAACGTCGATGGTGACGGCCGCGGTGAGCGCCATCTGCGAGGTAGTCTTCATCCCGCGTCGCGACAATCTCTGCGGGTCTCACATCCATCTAAAGACACGCGTAGATTGGTACGTTTGAGCGCTCTGTAGGCTGCAGGGCCAGCGGCAGAATTTAACATCGAGATCTAATATTTGATAGGGCTCTTATCCCCGACGTAATGTAGCCTGCCTGGCTAGGGACGCGGAGAGCTGGGCACATGCAATCGCCTGCCGAGATGGTCGTTCCCCGCTCGCTCATGGTCGAGCTTATCGACCTGCTGGGTGACTTTCCCCCCGAACAAAATCGGCGGCAGGCCGAGGTACTCGGGATCCGTTTGGCGGACCTGGAGCACAGGGCGCGGTCGCAAGGAGCGCTCGTGGAGACGGTGGCGGCGATCCAAGGCGCGCGCGTGCTGCTTGATCTGGCGGAGATGCCACCCCTCCCGCCGGTTAGCGGGACCTGATGGCCGGCGGTTCTACGCCGACCAACCTGCACACGCTGGCCATGAGCTTGACTGTGATGCAGCGGCTGCTCGATCGTCGAACCGCCGATGGAGCGCTCGTGCCGGCCGACCCGGCTCTGATCCAGGCAACAATCGAAGCCGGATACGACGAAGTGCGCCGGATCAGATTGCTGCTCGCCGAGAT
>NZ_JAKSYP010000139.1:0-2163 GCF_022829625.1 Methylobacterium sp. E-046
GGACACGGGCTGGCTGGGCGCGATCGGGCGGGAGCCCGTGGACCGGGCGGCGCTGCTCGACCTGCAGGCGCGGCTGGCGGCGGCGCAGTTCGACCACGGCTTCTACCGGGCGCGCTACGGGCTCGCCGAGGCCGCCGACGCAGTGCGCGACTACTGCGACACCGGCTGGCGGAAGGGCCGCAACCCCAGGCCCGACTTCGACGGGCAGGCCTATCTCGACGCGCATCCCGGGGTCCGCGAGACCGGCCTGGCGCCCCTCGTCCACTTCCTCGCCACGGCGCTGCTGCACGGCACCGACATTTCGGCCGGCGCCTTCCAGCCGCGCTACGGCGCGCCGGATTCGCGGGACGCGGCGCTCCGCGACGAGGCCCGGGCGATCGAGCCCTTCTTCGACGCCGCCTACTACGCCAAGCGCAATCCCGACGCGGCGGGCGCCCCCGGCGGGCCGCTCGCCCACTTCGTCGCCTACGGCCAGCACGAGGGCCGCGACCCGAGCGGGACGTTCTCCATCGCGTTCTACACGGAGACCTACGGCCACCTGCTGGCGCCGGGGGAGTCGCCGTTCCTGCACTACGTGCGCACGGGGCGGTCCGCCGGCCTGATGGCCGCGCCCGAGGATCTCGGCACCTACCCGCCGATGGACGCCCCCGAGCCGCACGCGTGGGACGGCCTGCCCCGGGCCCTGCCGATCGATCAGGCCCGCGTGCTCGTCATCGTCCCGGTCTACAAGGGCCGCGGCGAGACCCTGCGCGCCCTCCACGCCTGCCTGTCGGCCCCGCAGGCCACATCCTTCGCCCTGCTCGCCGTCAACGACCGCTCCCCCGACCCGCAGCTCACCGCGGAGCTGGCCGCCCTGGCGGACCGCGGCCTGTTCCACCTCGTCGAGAACGAGCGCAACCTCGGCTTCGTCCGATCGGTCAACCGCGCCCTCGGCCTCCGCCAGGGCCGCGCCGTCGTCCTGCTCAACTCCGACGCCCAGGTCTTCGGCGACTGGCTCGACCGGCTGGTGGCCCACGCCGAGCCCCAAGCCGCGCCCCGCGCCGAGCCCCGCGCCGGCTCCGCGGCCCCGCAGGACGGCGCCCGCCCGCCCGTGGCCAGCGTCACGCCGCTGTCCAACAACGCCACGATCTGCTCCTACCCGCGCTTCAACGCCAACAACACCATGCCGCTCGAGATCGACCGGCCCGACCTCGACCGCATGGCCGCCCAGGCCAACCGCAGCCGCGCCGTCCCCGTGCCCACCGGCGTCGGCTTCTGCATGTACATGACCGCCCAAGCCCTCGACGCGGTCGGCCCCCTCGACGCCGAGGCCTTCGGCAAGGGCTACGGCGAGGAGAACGACTGGTGCCTGCGCGCCACCAAGGCCGGGTTCGTCAACCTGCTGGCCGAGGACGTGTTCGTCCACCACGCCGGCCAGATCTCGTTCGGGCTCGATGAAGGCGGCGAGTACGACCAGGGCCAGGCCGCGCTTCTGGCCAAGCACCCCGACTACCCGGCCCGGATCGGCCAGTTCGTCCAGGCCGATCCCGGACGGCGCGGGCGGGCGCGCCTCGATCGGGCGCGGCTGGCCCGGCACTTCTCCGGCCGGGCGCTGCTGTTCGTCACCCACGCCTGGGGCGGGGGCATCCAGCGGCACATCGACGACATGATCGCCCAGGCCCGCGCCGAGGGCACCAGCGTGGTGCTGCTGCAGATCGACCGGACCCGCAACCTCGAGGTCCACGTCTCCTACCGCAGCCCCGAGTTCCTGTACCTGCCCAACCTCGGCAGCCTGTACCTGCCGCGCGACGCCGACGACCTCGCGGGCTTCCTGGCCGCGCTGGCGCCGCGGCTGATCCACGTGCACTCGCTGGCGGGGCTGCGCTGGTCGGCGGCGGGCGCGCTGATGGACGTGGTGGCGGGCTGCGGAGCGCCGTATGCCTGGACGCTGCACGACTACTCGCCGGTGTGCCACCGCAACCACCTGGTGCAGCCGGACGGGCGCTACTGCGGGCTGGCCCCGGTCGCGGAATGCCGGGCGTGCCTGGCCGCGGATGCGGACGGGTTCGAGGAGCCGGACCCGGGGGCGCGGCGGGCGACGTTCGGGGCCTTCCTGGCGGGCGCCGCGCGGGTGTTCGCGCCGTCCGCCGACACGGCGGCGCGGATCCGGGGCGTGTACCCGGA
>NZ_JAKSYP010000143.1:0-813 GCF_022829625.1 Methylobacterium sp. E-046
CATCTTCTCCGCGTTCGTGATGAAGTACGGGGAGAGGTAGCCGCGGTCGAACTGCATGCCCTCGACGACGTCGAGTTCGGTCTCGGCGGTCTTGGCCTCCTCGACGGTGATGACGCCCTCGTTGCCCACCTTCTGCATGGCATGGGCGATCATCTGGCCGATCTCGGCGTCGCCGTTGGCGGAGATCGTGCCCACCTGGGCGATCTCTTCGGACGAGGCGACCTTGCGGGAGCGCTCGCCGATATCCTTCACGACCGCGGCCACCGCCAGGTCGATGCCGCGCTTCAGGTCCATCGGGTTCATTCCGGCGGCGACGTACTTCACGCCCTCCCGGACGATGGAGGCCGCCAGCACGGTCGCGGTGGTGGTGCCGTCACCGGCCGTGTCGCTCGATTTCGAGGCCACTTCGCGCACCATCTGGGCGCCCATGTTCTCGAACTTGTCGACGAGTTCGATCTCCTTGGCGACCGTCACACCGTCCTTGGTGATGCGCGGGGCGCCGAAGCTCTTCTCGATCACGACGTTGCGGCCCTTCGGACCGAGCGTCCCCTTCACCGCACTGGCGAGCAGCTCCACGCCGCGCAGCATCTTCCCGCGGGCATCCACCGAAAACCCAACGTCTTTAGCGGACATGCTGAAGCCTCAACATCTTTCGTTTTAGCCCCGAGGCACGCCAAAGCGGGCGCCTCGAAGGGCAGGTCGAGGATCAAGGCCAGTGAGGCCGGATCGGCGCTAGGCGACGATGCCCAGGATGTCGGATTCCTTCATGATCAGCAGGTCCTGACCGTCGATCTTGACCTCGGTGCCGGACCA